>CAZHLB010000016.1:0-24053 GCA_964533005.1 uncultured Saprospiraceae bacterium | reverse complement strand
GCGGCACAAAAAGTGTAAACTACTTTTTACCTGCCGTGAAACATCCCAAATTTTTCCACCTGCCGCCATCCAAAAACCACCTGTCAGCTTTTTGCAAAAATTTGAAAAGCATCCCAAACAGGGTCTTTCGGCAGCGGCGCTTCGAGCCTGATTTCTTCGCCGGAAACGGGATGCTTGAAAGTCAGTTTCCAAGCGTGCAAATGAATTGAACGGTCTTTGTTTCCCCGCCGGAAACCATATTTGACATCCCCTTTCACCGGGCAGCCCGCCGCCGCCAACTGCGCCCGGATTTGATGATGCCTGCCTGAGAGCAACTCGATTTCGAGCAGGTGATAATTTTCGCTGCTGCCCAGCACTTTGTATTTCAATTCTGCCATTTTTCCTTCCTCTTCATTTTCTCCGGAAACGACTTTCGAGCGGTTTGTGCGCTCGTTTTTTTGCAGGACGTGGCGCAAAACGCCTTCCGTTTCCGGCGGCAAATTTTTCACCACTGCTAAGTAGCTTTTTTGCGCCGTGCGCTGCTGGAATTGCTCGCTGAGGGCTTGCGCTGCGCTGTTCGTTTTCGCAAAAATGACGATGCCTGTCGCCGGACGGTCAATGCGATGCACGAGGTAAAGCCTTGATTTCGAGTAGATTTCGCCGAGTTGAAGCAAAGATTTGTCACCTGTTTTGTCGCCTTGCACGGGTAGCCCGGCGGGCTTGTTGAAGGCGATAAATTGGTGCGTTTTGACAAGCACCCAATCGCCGGGCTTTTGTTCGTGGAGAGGAATTTCCTGGTTATTCGTGTCCATGTTTTTTGCTCGAAACTTCTTCGTAATCAATGAATTCGCCTTCCTTCGGTTTTTGCTCCGGCTGCTGCGGCGGCTTGAAAAATTGCTGGAAAAAGTCGCCGTTGCTGCCTGATTTTAATGGCGTTTTCAGTCGCTGGAAATAGCGGTACACCAAGTAAATAATGCCCGCCCACAAGAGTAATTTTAGCATGATAGCTTGAATTTTAAGTCAAAAGTAAAAAGGCGAAAGGCAAAAGTGAAGGTAAAAGGCGGAAAGGCAAAAGTGAGCGGCACGTCCCTACACTTTTGCCTTTTGCCTTTTTACTTTTGACTTAAAAAACATGATTCACCTGCGATTTCTCGACCACGTTGCCATCCGGGTCGCCGACATGGAGCGGTCTGCGAGGTGGTATGAAAAGGTGCTGGGCATGAAACGCTGCACCTTTCCTGAGTGGGGCGCCTTTCCTATTTTCATGCTGGCGGGCAAATGCGGCGTCGCTATTTTCCCGGCAAATCCTGGGCATCCGGGCACGGAGGAGCGGTTCAAAGGCATCAAAATTGACCACTTCGCTTTCAATGTTGACCGGGCAAATTTTGAAAAAGCCCGCCAACGGTATGAATCGCTCGGCATCGAGTATGATTTTCAAGACCACACTTTTTTTCATTCGATTTATACGCTCGACCCGGATGGGCACAAGGTGGAATTGACGACTTTGGTGGTGGAGGAAGATGAGTTTTATGGGTGAGAGTTGTTTATACGCCATGTCGTTCTCTCATGTATTTGACCACTTCTTCGAGGCTTATGGATGCACCGGGTTTGGCTATCATTTCTTCGTAACGGCGGTCTATTTCGTCCAGTTCTTCTTCGGAAAATGTGATTTCTATTTCTGCTCGCTTGCCAATTTCATAACCTTCGAGGAGTTTGTCGAGCACGTCGGCGACCGTGCCCATCAGCACGTCAGGCATACGGTTGATTTTTTCAAGAACAATGGTTCGTGTCATGGCTGAGATTTTTTTTCAAAAGTAGCACCTGGATTGGATTTACAAACACTTTCAAAGGCAAAAGGCTCGGTTGGAATTTACCAACCGAGCCTTTTGCTTTCCAAAATCCCCAAATCCGAAATCGAATCACCGAACTACCCCCACCGTCATTTTCGGGTCGTAATCTCCCTTGATAACTGGCGACTGCCGGTTCGCCGTGTACGATTTCACATTCTCATCCACATAGGCAAACAGCTCCTCGACGGTCACGATTTTGTTCCCGTCCTTGTCCGCCTCGCCTTTCAAGCCACGAATCAAAAAGTGGCTGAACACGCCCTGGCGCAAGCCGCTGCTTTCCAGCGAAGTCTCGTCAGATTTGGAAGACAAAATCAGCGCCGTACCAGGCAAGGCTTGGGCGAGAGTTTTGTAATAATCCGCCAAAACGTTGCGGGTTTCGCCACTTTTCATTGCCAGCAGGCTGCCGCTATGGCAAGCGTCGGCGATGCAGAGTTTGTATTTGGCGGGGCTGGTTTGCAGGATTTTGTTGATTTCATCATGCTCGAGGCGGTTGTTGAAACCGTCGAAATCAATTGGCAAAAACGAGCCTCGCAAACCATGCCCGGAAAAATAAACTACCGCCAAATCGTTGGGGCCCGCCTTGCCGAAGACATCTCGCATGGCGGCGAGAATTTTTTCCTTCGAAGCGTCTTCATCAATCAAAATTCGGATTTGGTCATCGGCGAGAGCGCCGCCTTCGGGGCTTTTCAAAAAGGCATACATCCGGTAGGCGTCGTCGTCGGTGTAGCGCAAAGTCGGCATGTGGTTGTAGGAAGAAATGCCAACAACGACCGCCCAGACCTTCATTTCACTCGCCTTGCGAATAGCGATGTAATCGTCGGGAGTCATCGAAGGCGGGGTGGTTTGGACGACGACTTCGGGATTTTCTTCGCCCATGAACGAGCCGTCTTTCCAGTAGCCGCCGACTTCGGTGTTGTCGGCAAGAGTCAATTTTCCCTTGCCGTTGAAGCTGCCCATTTCCCAAAAACCTTGATACCGCTCGCCGTTTGCGTAAAAAATGACGCCTTCGCCCTCCGGCAAACCGTTGACGAAAGTGCCGGTGTATTTGGCAGCGCCGTCTTTGTAAATGTAAGTTCCCCGCCCGTTCTGGCAGTCGCCTTCGACGCAGCCGACCCTGCCGTTCTCGATTTGCAGGTTTCCGGCGTACTCGCCTTTTAGCCATTCGCCGGTCGTCTGCGAGTTGTCGGCGTGGAAAAAAGTGCCTTTGCCATGTTTGTATCCTTCCTTGAACGAGCCGACGTAGCGGTCGCCATTGAGGTAGGTGAAAGTGCCCCAACCGTCGGACTTGCCTGCCTGGAACTGGCCTTCATATTTGCTGCCGTCGGCGTAGCCAAACGTGCCTTCGCCATTTTCACAATTGCCTGATAGGCAGCCGTTTTGCAAGGCTTGCTCGGCTATTTCCTGCTTTATTTCGGGGAAAACATTTTCCAGCACGTTGCCTTTGTCGTCCACCGGCAAGCCTTTTTTCCATTTGCCCGACCAGGTGCGACCGTCGGTGAGGGTTTTTGTGCCTTTGCCTTCGGGGTAGCGGGCAATCCATTCGCCGACGTACTTGCTGCCATCCGTGTAATAGCAAGTGCCGACGCCGTGGATTTCGCCGTTGCGAAATTGCCCGACATACTTTGCGCCGCTTGGGTAGAGGTAAATGCCCGACCCGTTTTTGCAATCGCCGGAAATGCACTGGGAAAAAATAGGGCTGGAAAAAGTCAGCGCCGCCAGCATCGCCAGCGACAATTTGCCGACAGCCGGGAGCCAAGAGCCAAGAGCAATTTGCTTCATGTGTGGAAGGAATTTTTGATGGTGAAACATGAAAAAGGATGAGTGGATTTGTTTTGCCTGAACGTAGTTTGAGCGGGCAAAGGTATGAGTCTGAAAAAATAAAGCCTGCTTGCCCCAACCGCTTTAGCTTGGCGGCAAGTTGCGACCAGTTTTCTTTTCTACGAATCGCCATTCCGAAAGTTGACAACTGTCGGAATGGCACGTTTCAATGCATAAACAACACGTCTTTTTTATTCAACACATAGTCACATAGACAACATAGTTTTTTGATTTTCAATCAACTATGTGAACTATGTGACTATGTGTTGAATAAAAAAGCGTGTTATGTTGGAAGAAACGTTGACTCAAACTGCCTTTCAAAATCACTACGCCATGAAAACAAAAAAATCCCTTCTCGTTCTGCTGCTCATTTCGGGCATTTTCTTCTCTGCTTTTTCTCAAACTGACCTTACTGGCGACTGGCACGGCGTCCTCGACGTGCAGGGAATGATGAAACTGCGCATTGTTTTTCACCTGAAAAACGACAGCGGCAAACTCATCTCCACGCTCGACAGCCCCGACCAAAGCGCCTACGGTTTGCCGGTCGGCGAGACCGCCTACAACCATCCCAAACTCATTTTCGCCATGCCCAACCTCGGCGCAAAATTCGATGGCACGGTCAACGAGGCAATCACTGAAATCAAAGGCGTTTTCCGGCAAGGTGGCATGGACATGCCGCTTTTGCTGACTCGACAGGCAATCGAAATGCCAGCCATGAAGCGCCCGCAAGAGCCGAAGCCGCCATTTCCCTACCTCGAACAAGAAGTATTTTTTGTGAATAAAACCGCTGGCGACACCCTCGCCGGAACGCTGACTTTGCCAAGAAAGGAAGGGAAATTTCCGGTCGTCGTGCTTGTCTCAGGTTCGGGGCCCCAAGACCGGAATGAAGAACTTTTGGGGCACAAGCCTTTCCTCGTCCTCGCCGACCACCTGACCCGCCAAGGCATTGCTGTGCTGCGCTACGACGACCGGGGCGTTGGAAAATCCACCGGAAAATTCAGCGGCTGCACTTCGGAAGATTTTGCCGCCGATGCGCTCGCCGCCGTCGCCTGGCTGAAAACCCGCCCTGAAATTGACCCGAAAAAAATCGGCATCGCCGGGCATAGCGAGGGCGGTTTGATTGCGCCGATGTGCGCCGTTCAATCCAAAGATGTGGCTTTCATCGTGCTGCTGGCAGGCACCGGAGTTGACGGCGAGGCGGTTTTGCTCAAGCAGTTTGAACTGATTTATGGCGCAAATGGCATGGAGGAGGAAAAGCTCAAAAAAGAACTTGCCACGTCCGCCCAGGAATTTCAGTTGATAAAAACGGTGAAAGACACCGCTCAACTTCGCTTGAAATTGAAGGCGTTTTTGGAAAAAGAATACTCGAACTTGCCGGAAGGCGAGCGGAAAAGCGCCGATGATTTGCAAAAGCAAATCAAGGATGAAATAGACCTGCTGACCTCGCCCTGGTTTTCGTTTTTCATTCGCTACGACCCAAAGGTTTCGCTGGAAAAAGTCAAATGCCCGGTACTCGCCTTGAACGGCGAAAAAGACTTGCAGGTGGAACCAAAAAGCAACTTGACAGGCATTCGGGCGGGTTTGGAGAAGGCGGGAAATAAACAGTTCGTTGTCAAGGAGTTGCCTGGTTTGAACCACCTTTTTCAGGCGTGCGAAACTGGCTCGCCTGCTGAGTACAGCATGATTGAAGAGACTTTTTCACCTGTCGCTTTGAAGGAAATCTCGGACTGGATTTTGTCGGTGACGAGATAATTCCAATTCAAAAACCTCAACTTTTGAGCGGCGGGGTTTTGAAACCCCGCACCCCGAACACTCGGGATGCGGGGTTTCAAAACCCCGCCGCTCAAAAAGTTGAGGTTTTCAAAAAGGCGTTTAGCCAATTTTTCATGAAAATTCTCAACCTCGTTCTCGCCGCTCTATTCGTGCTTTTTGCTGCCTTGCAATACAACGACCCCGACCCGCTTCGGTGGGCGGCGATGTATGTTTTCGTGGCAGGTGTTTGCGGCTTTGCCGCTTTTGGCAAGTACAATAAATACGTGTTGTGGGCAGGCATCGCCGTCTGCTTAGTTTGGTTGGCAGTCTGGCTACCGGAATTTTTGAATTGGCTCGACATGGGCGCTCCCAACATCGCCACTTCCATGAAGGCGGAGACGCCATACATCGAGTACACGAGAGAATTTTTTGGATTGCTGATTTGCCTGGGCGTTTTTGGATGGCAGCTTTTGCGGGCGAAAAAAAATTCGACCCACTGAAAGTTGCCGCCTCCCTGCCTACTTTTGCCGCCCGAAAAAAAGGCGGTGGTTTCAAGAGCCAAGCGTTTTGACAGGCAATCCTGCCAACTCACCAACTCACCAAATCGCCAAATCACTACCAATCATGGGAAGAGCATTTGAATATCGCAAAGCCCGGAAAATGAAGCGCTGGTCGAGCATGGCGAAAGTTTTCACCCGCATCGGGAAGGAAATCGCCATCGCCGTCAAAGCAACCGGAATCGGCGACCCGAACTACAATCCTCGCCTGCGCATGGCAGTCCAAAACGCCAAAACTGCCAATATGCCCAAAGCCAACGTGGACAATGCCATCAAAAATGCCTTGTCAAAAGAAGCCGAGAACTATGAAGAAATCGTGTACGAAGGCTACGCTCCGCACGGCATTGCCGTCCTGGTGGAAACTGCTACGGATAATTCCACCCGCACTGTTGCCAACGTGCGCCATCATTTTTCAAAATTTGGAGGCGCTCTTGGCACATCCGGCTCGGTGGCTTTTATGTTTTCGCACAAAGCCGTCTTCACGGTGAAAAAAGACGCCATCGGCGACCGGGATGAATTTGAATTGGAAATGATTGACGCCGGGCTGGAAGAAATTCGGGAAGAAGACGAAAATGTCCAGCTTTTGTGCGCCTTCACCGACTACGGTTCGCTGTCCAAAGCATTGGAAGACAAGGGGATAGAAGTGGTGGAAAGCAAATTCGACCGCATCCCTTCGCACACCAAAAAACTCTCTGACGAGCAGGTGGAAGACGTGGTGAAACTGATTGAAAAAATGGAGGAAGACGAAGACGTGCAGAATGTCTATCACAATATGGACATGAGCGAATGAATGGTTGGATGGTTAAATGGTTAAATGGCTGAATAGCCATTCAACCATTTAACCATCTAACCATTTAGCCGTTTTCTCTGGGAAAATTGGGGAGGATGACTGGCGCATATTCTGGACAATTGTATTTTTCCGTTGAATAACAGAAATTCGCCCACCTCTTGAAAAACAGCTCTGCTGGCTTTTCTGGAAAAACCACGCAGTTGAAAAGTTGATGAGGGTTGATAAGGGTTGATGAGGTTGATTTTTGCCCTTTGGCAAAAATCAACCTCATCAACCCTTATCAACCCTCATCAACTTTTCAAAAGGCAGTTTCTGAGACTAATTGGAACTATGAAAAAGATTGAACTGGACATAATTGCGCTTTCCCACAGTGTGACGCAATCCCACAACTACGCTGTCGTGCTGGGTGAACAAAACGGCTCGAGGCGGTTGCCCATCGTCATTGGCGGCTTCGAGGCGCAAGCCATCGCCGTCGCCATGGAGCGCATGACGCCCAACCGGCCCCTGACCCACGACCTGTTCAAAAACACCCTCGAAACCTTCAATGTCGAATTGCGGGAGGTGGTCATCAACAACTTGCTGGACGGCATTTTTTACGCCCGGCTCATCTGCGAAAAGAATGGTCAGACCTTCGAAATTGACTCCCGAACCTCCGATGCACTCGCCATGGCGGTACGTTTCAACTGCCCGATTTTTACCTACGAATTCATCCTCGACGCTGCTGGCGTGGTGCTGGAAGAACCCGAAGGCGCAGCCAAAACTGGCGGTGGAGGCGGCGGTGGCGCAACTCGTCAACGTTCACGCCCCGCACCGCCGAAAGGGGCGGCGCTCACGTCTTATTCCGTGGAAGAACTGAACCGCCTGCTGGATGAGGTGCTTGGCAAGGAAGACTACGAACAGGCAGCCAAAATCAGGGATGAGTTGAACCGTCGGAAGCAACAAGGCTGAAAAGAAAAACAGAACTTTGAAAAAGGCAACGTCGGTGCGGCGTTGCCTTTTTCATTCAAGACAAAACCATCGCATGAACCGCAAACTGGAGCTTCTCCAACAAAAACAAGAAGCCGCCCACCTCGGCGGCGGCAAAACCCGCATCGCAGAGCAGCATAAAAAAGGCAAACTCACCGCCCGTGAGCGCATTCATTTCCTGCTCGATGAAAGCTCTTTTGAAGAAATCGGGATGCTGGTCACCCACCGCAGCAACGACTTTGGCATGGACAAACAAATCGTGCCGGGCGACGGCGTCGTCACTGGCTACGGTACGGTCAACGGGCGGATAGTCTATGTTTTTGCGCAGGATTTCACCGTTTTTGGCGGCTCGCTCTCGGAAACTCATGCCGAGAAAATTTGCAAAATCATGGACTTGGCGATGAAAAACGGCGCTCCGGTCATCGGGCTGAACGACAGCGGCGGGGCGAGAATTCAGGAAGGTGTCAGCTCGCTGGGCGGCTACGCCGACATCTTTTTTCGCAACGTCCGGTCGAGCGGGGTGGTGCCGCAGATTTCCGCCATCATGGGCCCCTGCGCAGGCGGCGCAGTTTATTCGCCTGCCATGACCGACTTCACCATCATGGTCGAGCACACGAGTTACATGTTTGTCACGGGCCCCAACGTGGTGAAAACGGTGACCAACGAAACCGTGACTTCCGAAGAATTGGGCGGCGCTCAAACCCACGCCACCAAGTCCGGCGTCACCCACCTGACTGCTGCCAACGACTTGGATTGCATCGTGAAAATCAAGCAGTTGCTTTCGTACATCCCTCAAAATTGCGAGGAAAAAACGCCTCGCCAGTTCTACCAACCCGGCGAAGAATTGCGGGAGCAACTCACTGGCATCATCCCTGAAATTTCCAACCAACCCTACGATATGCGGGAAGTCATCGCAGGCATCGTGGACGAGAAAAGTTTTTTTGAAATCCACGAGGAGTTTGCGGAAAACATCGTGGTCGGATTTGCCAGGTTGGCAGGCAGAAGCATCGGCATCGTTGGCAACCAGCCGATGAGTCTCGCCGGTTGCCTCGACGTAAATTCTTCCAAAAAAGGCGCTCGTTTTGTGCGCTTCTGCGACTGCTTCAACATTCCGTTGCTCGTGCTGGTGGACGTGCCAGGCTTCCTTCCCGGCACTGACCAGGAGTGGAATGGCATCATCGTCAACGGCGCAAAATTGCTGTACGCTTTCAGCGAAGCGACCGTGCCTCGCATTTCCGTCATTACCCGGAAGGCTTACGGCGGGGCTTACGACGTAATGAATTCCAAGCACATCGGGGCAGACATGAACTTCGCCTGGCCCTCTGCCGAGATTGCCGTGATGGGTGCTAAAGGCGCTTCGGAAATCATTTTCCGCAAGGAAATCCAACACGCCGCCGACCCTGCCGCCTTGTTAGCCGAGAAAGAAAAAGAATACCAGGAGACTTTTGCCAACCCCTACCGGGCGGCGCAACGGGGCTTCGTGGATGAGGTGATTGACCCGAAAGACACCCGGCGGAAATTGATAAAAGCCTTTGCTATGCTGGAAAATAAGGTGGAGCGGTTGCCGAGGAAGAAGCATGGGAATATTCCTTTGTGAAGAATTGGAGATGTTTTAAGAATTTTCCAAATCCGCCC
Source organism: uncultured Saprospiraceae bacterium (assembly GCA_964533005.1). Classification (GTDB taxonomy): domain Bacteria; phylum Bacteroidota; class Bacteroidia; order Chitinophagales; family Saprospiraceae; genus UBA6168. Next base: position 14,706 of record CAZHLB010000016.1, on the reverse strand, counting down.
GTCCAGCCAACTTTTCATCTTTGTCCGGCGTCTTAAAAACCTCAATTTCACCAGGCAACAGACAAAATCATGAGTCCAAAAATTCTTTTCTCCTTCGCCACCGCCCTTCTTTTCACCGGCATCCTTTCCGCCCAAACCGGGCGGGACTCGCTCCTCGTCCAGTTTTCCGGCATGGTGCTGGACGGCACGACCGAAGAATTGATTCCCATTCCCTACACCAACATCCTCGTAAAGGGCAAAGGGCGAGGCACTTACACCGATTTCAACGGCTTCTTTTCCATCGTCGTGGAAAAGGGCGACGTGATTGAATTTTCCGCCGTCGGCTACAAAACGGTGGAGTATCACATCCCCACCGATTTGAAAGACAACCGCTATTCCCTCGTCCAATTGATGACGCAGGATATTTACAACCTGCCGGAGACCGTCATCTTCCCGTGGCCCAGCAAGGAGCATTTCAAACTGGAATTCCTCGCCATGGACGTCACCTCGCAAATGGAAGAAAGAGCTTTGCGCAACGTCGCCAACGACAACCTGGCAAGAATGCGAAATGCCGTTGCTTCCGACGGCGGCGAGCACGCCAACTATTACCTGCGTGAGCAAAGCCGCAACTTCTACCATATCGGTCAAGCTCCGCCGATGAACATTTTCAACCCGATTGCCTGGAAGCAATTCTTCGACGCCTGGAAACGGGGCGATTTTAAAAAGAAGAAAAAGTGAGGAATTGCGACTTTTGCCCCCCTCAAATCAGGGATGAGGGATGAGGAATGTGGAATGATAACGTTCATTCCACATTCCTCATCCCTCATCCCTTTCCTGATTTTACATGAAAGTTGACGTTATTCTCGGTCTCCAATGGGGCGACGAAGGCAAGGGAAAAATAGTGGATTACCTGGCGACGAAATACGACATGGTCGCCCGCTTCCAAGGGGGACCCAATGCAGGGCACACGCTCAAATTCGGCGGCAAAAAATTCATCCTCCACCAAGTTCCTTCCGGCATTTTCCGACCTAACTTATTGAATCTCATTGGCAATGGCGTCGTCCTCGACCCCATCACTTTGCGCCGGGAACTGACCAACCTCGTTCAGGCTGGCGTGGACTACGCCGACCGGCTTTTGGTGGCGAAAAAAGCCCACCTGATTTTGCCGACGCACCGATTTCTGGATGCCGCTTCCGAGGCGTCGAAGGGCGTCGGGAAAATCGGCTCGACGCTCAAAGGCATCACTCCCACGTACATGGACAAGACGGGCAGGAACGGCTTGCGGGTCGGAGACGTCCAGCTTCCCAGCTTTACCGAGCGATACAATGCCTTGAAAAACAAGCACCTGGGAATGCTCAAGTCCCTGCCGGACATTGATTTCGACCTGGAAAAAGAAGAACAGGTTTGGTTCGAGTGCATCGAAACATTGCGCAGCCTTCGCTTGGTGGATGGCGAATATTTCATCAATCAGGCACTTTCCGAAGGCAAAAACATCCTGGCGGAAGGGGCGCAAGGCTCCATGCTCGACATTGATTTTGGCACCTACCCTTTCGTCACTTCCTCTAACACGGTGACGGCTGGCGTGTGCAGCGGTTTGGGCATTGCGCCGCAGCGGGTCGGCGAGGTGATTGGCGTGACGAAGGCTTATTGTACCCGGGTCGGCGGCGGGCCCTTCCCGACAGAATTGCTCGATGAAACCGGCGACTTTTTGCGCAGCGAAGGCGCTGAATTTGGCAGCACCACCGGGCGTCCCCGGCGTTGCGGCTGGCTCGATTTGCCGCAATTGAAATACACCATCATGCTCAACGGCGTGACCCAATTGGCGGTGACAAAAATTGACGTTTTGAATAAATTCGAGGAAATCAAGGCAGCGGCGAGCTACCGCTACGATGGGCAGGAGAGCGAACAAGTGCCTTTCGACCTTTGCGGCACAGACATCGAGCCGGTTTATCAAACTTTCAAAGGCTGGGAATCTTCGCTGACTGGCGTTTCCGATTTCGAGGAACTTCCGGCGGCGGCGCAAGCCTATTTGGAAGCCATGGAAAACCGACTCGGCGTGCCGGTCACTATGATTTCGACGGGGCCAGAACGGGAGAGCTTGATTTACAATGAATTATTGCAGGAATTGCCGTATTGAAAAGCTGGCTTGTCCGCTTGCATGAACGCAGGCAGGGTTTCAAATCCTGCCTGCGTTTTTTTTTTTTACGGAACTAAAAATTTGCCGGTCTTCACGCTGCCGCCAGCTTCAAAGCCTGCAAAATAAACTCCCGGCAACAGTCGGTTGATTGGAAACTGAACGACCATTGCATCTTCACTTACATCAAAATCCCGGGGCGGCAACTTGCTTTGAAAAACTTCCATTCCAAGCGCATTCCAAATCTTAAAGACCCCGCCAGAATGAGCGGCAGGCAATAAAATCTCCAACTCAGAGGCATCTTTTCGCCAGACAATCAGCAAGTTATCATCCTGTTGCCGCTCGAAAGTGACAACCTCGACGTTTGAGAATTCATATTTCCTATCCAGGTCAACCTGCCTCAGCCGATAGTAATTTTCACCGGGAAAAGGCACTTCATCCAACCATTCGTACTGCTTTTCAAGAAAGCTATCCCCGTCTCCTTCGACCCTTTTCACGGCGCTCCAAGCAACGCCGTCGCCAGATTTTTCCACCTCGAAAAAATCGTGATTCACTTCGGTGGCGGTCGCCCAGGCAAGCTGGACGCCTTGCTCCTGCCTTTCAGCCTGGAAAAAAATCAACTCCACCGGTAGCAGCACCACGCCCGATTCGTCAATGGTCGCCGGGCCATTCACGGGGAGGGTTCCGTAGGCGCTGTTTTTCCCCCAAACATTGATTCCGTTGATTTGGATGAAAGTATTGCTGTTGCTGCCCTGCGGGAAAAGGATGCTGGCAGTTTCCAACTCAATTTCAGCACCGACTGGCATGGTGAGCACGGAGTTGTTATTGAACAAAAAAGAGGAACCCAGCCCGCCGTTGTTGGCATTTGCACCTTTCATCAAAATATGAATTGCCGCCAGGTTCACGTCCTGGTTTTGCGGAATTTCAACGTCGTGCTCCAAAACGATGCAGTTGCAAGTAGTGGGTGTGCCGCCATTGGGACAACTCCAGGTGGCAGTTCCACCGCTATTTATCCAGGTTCCGTCGGCGGTGGAAGTGCAGGTGGTGGTGCAGGTTTGACTTGCCAATTCATTGATTTTCAATAAAATAACAGCAATGACAAGGCATGGAAGAATGCTTTGAATTCTCATGGCGTAGCGTGTGTCTGATGATAAAAGAGCGGCAATCAGCCGAGAGGGAGATGTTTAGAGCAAGGCGGGCGGGTTCTCAAATTCAGCAAAAATTATTCCACGCACGGCAAGCCTGTGTTGGCAAAAAGGAGAGATTGGGAACTGCCAGCCTGCCGTCAGTGAAGGGCGATTTTTACTTTTGCTTCTCACACGTTTCAATTTTCAACTCATGCAAACTGAATTTCTCTCCCTTTTCCAGCATTACCTGAATCAACTGAAAGCCGAAATCGAGGCTTATCATCCTTCGGATGAAAGTCTCTGGCTCGTCCCGCCTGGCATCAGCAATTCCGCTGGAAATCTCTGCTGCCACTTGGTTGGAAATCTCAACCATTTCATTGGTCAGACCCTGGGCAACACGGGCTACGTTCGCAACCGCCCACTGGAATTCAGCGCCCGCAACGTGCCAAAAGCCGAATTGAAAAAAAACATCGAGGACACTTCGGCAATGCTCGAAACGGTGCTGCCACAGGTGAACCTCGAAGCAACATTCCCGCAGGATACTTTCGGCGAGCGCACCGTGCATTATGTTTTGCTGCACTTGGCGGCGCACTTCAATTATCACCTGGGGCAAATCAATTATCACCGTAGGCTGCTGGCGCTTGAACCCACGTTTATGAAATTTTGAAAGTTTCGTAAACGTGTTCAGCCAATTATCACTTGGGGCAAATCAATTATCATCGTAGGCTACAGGCGCCTGAACCCACGTTTACGAAACTTTGAAAGTTTCGTAAACGTGTTCAGCCAATTCGCAACTATGTTTTCAAAAGCCACGTCCCTGCTCGCTTTTACTATACTCGCAGCGATTTCGACCGCTCAACCCGCCGACCTTCGCCACATCGAAAACGGGCATCCGATTTTTCAAAATGGCTACATGGACATGCCCTACCTCGTCACACTCGACGATGGCTCCTGGCTTTGTTCGTTCACGACCGGGAAATTGGAGGAAGGCTTGGCGGGGCAGCATATCGCTACCGTGCGCAGCTTCGACCAAGGGCGCACCTGGTCGAAACCAGTGGTGATTGAACCTGCCGAGGGGCCAGTCGCCTCGTGGGCGATGCCGTACAAAACCAAGTTCGGGCGGGTCTATGTTTTTTACGTTTTCAACGGCGAAGAAATCTCGGAACTGAAAGGCGAAAAAATCAGGAATGACATGCTGGGCTGGTATTGCTTTAAATTCAGCGACGACGGCGGCGCAACCTGGAGCGAGCGACACCGCTTGCCGCTTCGCCAAACCGAGTGCGACCGGCTGAACGATTGGCAGGGAAAAACGCAGATTTTCTGGGGCATCGGAAAACCAATTGACGTCGGCGAAGGCATGATGTTCGGCTTCACCAAAATCGGGAAATACATGCTCGACAACGGCGAAGGCTGGTTTTTTCGCTGCGACAACATCAACTCCGAGCGTGACCCCGCCAAGCTGAAATGGACGCTTTTGCCGGAAGGCGAACACGGCGTCCGCAATCCTGAATATGGCTCGGTGCAGGAAGAGCACAATCTCGTTCAGCTTTCCAACGGCGATTTGTACTGCGTTTATCGTACTCAAATTGGCTACCTCATCGAGTCGTACAGCCTGGATGGTGGCAAAAACTGGTCGCTGCCCTTGCCTGCAAAATACGCTGACGGTCGCCCGGTGAAAACTTCTCGTGCCTGTCCCCGGCTTTGGAAGTGCCTGAATGGCAAGTATTTATTGTGGTTTCACAACCACTCCGGCGACCATTTTTCTCATCGGAATCCTGCCTGGTTGGCTGGCGGCGTGGAAAGAAACGGCGAGGTGGTTTGGTCGCAGCCGGAGGTTTTTTTGTACGGCGACGACCTGAGCTATGAGAGCGGCAGGTTCAGTTATCCAGACCTCGTGGAGCAGGATGGCAAGTATTGGATAACCGAAACGAACAAGCTGAAAGCCAGAATCCACGCAGTGCCGCCGGAGATTTTGGAGCGGCTTTGGGCGCAGCTTGAGCCTGCTAAAAGTGAGGGAGTAACTTCAAATTACCCCCTCACTTCAGCAATTCAGCCGGTGATGGAATTCAATGAAGCCGATTTGAAAAACGAAAAACTGCCCATGAAAGGCTTCCCGGAACACTCCGAAAAGGGCTTGATTTTGATGAACGCCATGCGGGAAGCAGGCGGCTTGACCCTTGAAATGACCGTCCAACCTAAAGATTTTTCGCACGGCAGGTTGCTGCTCGACTGCCGCAACGAGTTTGGCTCTGGCTTGTACATTCAGACGACCGGCTACCGCCAATTGGAGGTAAACCTCTGCAACACAGAAACTTGCGAAAGCTGGACGACCGACCCCGGCATGCTCGACGTGGTGCGCCCGCACCAGGTGACTTTGATTGTTGACAATGCGCCAGACCTCATCGCCTGGGTCGTGGACGGGAAACTTTGCGACGGCGGCGTGAGTCGGCAATTCGGCTGGCGGCGCTACTCTCCATTTTTGGGGAATGTTTTGACCAACAAAAAAAAGGAGCTGCGGGTAATGCCGGAGGAGGTGAAATCGCTGAGGATTTTTGACAAGGCATTGAGCGTGACGGAGGCGGTGCTGCGGCAGCGATGAATCAATTTTTTGAAAAAACCGGCTAAATTGCCACTCGATTCAACCCATAAAAACTCAAAATAGCAAGCATGATAGCCACATTGGAAATTGCAGAAAAACTATACACGGTCGAGGAATGGCTTGCGTTGGAAAAAGACTCCGACGTGCGGCATGAATACTATTTTGGAAAACTCATCCCTATGGCTGGAGAAGCAAAACGAGCGAACAAGATGGCAAACAACATCTTGGTCAAACTGCGCGACCCTTTGCTTGAAAAAGGGTTTGAAATTTATGACCATGACGTCAAGACGGAAGTCTTGTCCGGCGGCATCTACCGCTACCCGGATTTAATCGTCGCCCCCGTCGTTGACGACGAAGATGATTACATCGTCAAACTTCCGGTGCTCATGGTGGAAGTTTCCAGTCAAAATTCCGGACACCGCGACCGGGTCAAAAAGCGCCGGGAATATCGAGACGTCGCTTCGATATGGTATTACCTGGTGATTGACCAGGACGAAATGCTGGTAGAATTGCACGTCAAAAGGGAGGACGGACGCTGGGAAACGCAATATTTTACGGAGCCGGAAGATGAGCTTTCCCTGGAGCGTTTCGGTTTGAAATTGAAGTTGTCTGACATTTATGCCAGGGTGAAACTTGATTTGAAAAGCCAGTAGTTTTTGAAAAACCAACTCATGTGAGATAGCCCAAGCGTTTCAGCAAATTGAGAACATGAGCCTTTGAAAAAAAAGAGGCTATACTGGTTTGTACCCGCATAGCCTCTTTTTTTTTGGCAAAAAATCAGGCGCTTACTTGCCTTTTATCTTCTCAATCAATTCCGTCGTACCGGAATAATCTTCCCCGCTTTTCTTCGCCAAATCAATGGCTTTATTTGCCGCTTTGAGCGCCTTGCCTTTTTTTCCAAGCTTGAAATACAGCGCCGCCAGCGTATCATTATTAAAATAGTTGCTCTCCATTTTGATGGATTGTTGCGCCCATTTCAAAGCTTTTTTCAGTTCCGCCTTGTTGTCGGAAACTTCATAAAACAGCCAGGCAATCTCGTTCAATTCGCTCCAATCCCTTGCCGGGTATTTGTCATAAAATGTGGTGGCAGTCTTGCCAAAATTTAACCAGTCTTCTTTTTGCGCATAATAGCCCATGCGGATGCGACCGGAGAATTCGCCTGCACGTTCCGGGTAAGTTTTGGCGTAAAAATCTTCCACGGCTTTCAGGTCGGCTTCGCTGCCAGCCTTGGCAATTTTGCCCTGCACCAACTCCTCGATTTTCCCGGCAACTGCCTGCTCGCCAAATTTTTGCTCGAACGCCTGTTTGTGTTGCACGATGTAGTCGAACAGCTTGGAATCCAAGTCGTTAGCCATCTGGAAAATAAATTCCATGTTTTTTTCACTGCTCCAGTCTTGCTGTTTGGCGAGGTATTCTTCGGCAACTTTTCCATAGCTGCCATCCATCGCATCATACAATTGCATGGCGTAGGCATGAAGTAATTCGGGGGAGCGGTCGCCTTTTTTATACTTGTTTGCCAAGCCACCGGCATTGCGGTTCGGGTCGAGCGCAGCATTGCCGAGGTCGAGCAGCAGGGTGGCGCTTTGGTAGCCAACCGAACGGTGAACGATTTCACCATCTTTATTCAAAAACAGCAGCGTCGGATATGCCATGACGCCATATTGTCTTGATAAATCAATGCCTTCCCCTTTTTCCATATCCATTTTTACGTTGATGAATTTGGCGTTGTAAAACTTGCCGACTTCTTCCTGGGTGAAGACGTCTTTTGCCATTTTTTTGCAGGGGCCACACCATTCGGCGTAGGCGTCCATGAATATGAGTTTGTTTTCTTTTTCCGCTTTTGCAAGCAGTTCACTCCACGTTCCGTGGGAAAATTGAATGCCGCTTTGGGCATACGAGTTGCTTCCCAACAGGAATGCAAAGGCTAACAGGATGAGGACTTTTTTCATGAATTGATTGAATTAAAAGAAGGCAATTTTAGGACGGACACGTTTACGAAACTTTCAAAGTTTCGTAAACGTGCGCAACCAATAATTAACCTTCCATCTTTTGAATAAACTGCTGCACCTGCCTTTCCGCATCGCTGTTTCCGGCAGATTTGGCAAGCTCCAATGATTTATTGGCAGCGGAAATGGCGTCTTTTTTCTTGCCGTTTTTGTGCAAAATCAAAGCATACGTCAGGTAATATTCATGCGTGTTGCCTTTTTCAGCGGCATCCCTCGCATATTTCTCCGCCATTTTCATGCACTTCTCGTCGCCGCCAAATATGGAGGCAATTTCTTCCGCCAAACCATGCAGGTTTTTCGGGTTCCCTTTCGCCACTTTTTTGGCGTATTCGTCGCAGGCTTTGGCGTAGTTGGGGATATCTTTGGTCGCACGATAATAATCGAGGTCGGCTTCGGCGGCGAAGGTGTCGGCTTGCCCGGGATAATGCTGCTTCATTTTGGCTTTTGCCTCGTTCAATAATTCCAGGTTTTGAAATTCCACCGCTTTTTCCGCAGTGTTTGTGCAGGCGAGTTTTATCCGGTCTCGCAAGCCGTCCAAGCTAACCAGCATGCCTATTTCTTTCTGGTATTTAACCAATAAATCAAACAGGCGGGAATCGGCTTCCACCGCTGCCTCATGAATGAATCGCAGGTTAAATTCAGTGGTTAAATCCTTTTGCGAGCGGACATATTCATTGGCAATTTTCAGGCTGGATTTACCTGATTTATTGAGGGCTTTGACATAATTAAAAACCAATTCCGGCTCCCGGTTGCCCTTCTCATATTCGACGGCATAATCACGGCTGTAATCAACTTTTCCGAGCGCAAATTCGCCCAATTTGAGCAAGCCTTTAACGTCTTGCGCCCCGGTGACGGAGTGAATTATTTCGCCTTTTTCGTCAATAAAAAACAAGGTGGGAAATGCCGAGACGGGATATTTTTTGCGGAAAGTAATACCCTCGCCTTCCTCTGCGTCCATTTTAACGCTGATGAAATTCTTGTTGAAATATTCGCCGACTTCCGGGTTCGGGAACGTGTTCGCAGCCATGCGTTTGCAGGGCCCACACCATTTTGCGTAGGCATCCACGAAGATAGGTTTGCCTTGTTTTTTGGCTTCTTCGAGCGCCTCGTTCCAGGTGCCGTGGAAAAATTCGATGCCTTGTGAGATGGCATTTGTTGCCAAAAAGCTGGCAAAAAGGAAGATGATGCAAAGTCTCATTTTGGATACGTTTGAATTAGCGGCAGAGAGAAAAAATTTCATTTTTTCTCTCTGAAACAAGCCACCGCTAAGGTTTAATTTGATTTCTTTTCAAATTCCTTGACCAGTTCTTCCGGCGATTTCTCCACCACGGCGAGCAACTGTTTCACCTGCCCGGCGAGCGAATCTTGCGGAAAAGAGTGCAAAAACTGGTTGTAATATTTCTTCGCCATGTCCACGTCCCGCAAATCGGTATCGAACGTAAATCCTTGCAGGAACAGTGCCATCGGCGCATGGCGATGGTTCGGATAAGTGCGCCAAACCTCGCCCCAAAGCTGCACTGCCTTGCCATATTCCTGTGCGCCTCTGGCTACTTCGCCTGCTTTAAAAAGCAAGGTTGGCGTGAGGGTGTCACTGGGAAATGTCTCGGCGTAGGCGAAAGTTTTTTCCACCAATTGAAGCGCAGCCTCCTGGTTTTTGGCAACGTCGCCGCCGCCTTGCAAGAGTTGGGCTTCGAGGTTTTGAATTTCCGCTTTAAGTTGGTCTTGGTTGCTGCCGGTTTTGCCGGATTGGCAGGCAGTGAGCGAGAGAAAAAGAAGAAATGAGATAACAGTGATTTTTTCCATAGCTATCAATTTTTGCGGCAAAAGTAGGAATTGCGCTATGGATTGGAAGTGATGCTTTCGTCCACGGCTGCCCGCAAAGGGGAGGGTGTTGGCTCTTGTTTGGCGAGGCAGAAAGCTTTTAGCTCGTCCATATTTCCATTGAAAACATTGAAATCCACGTCCCCACCGATGCCGTCAAGCCTGCCCCGGTTGCCGTATTGCCAGAAATTCCAGGCTTGGCTCGTTTCCAAAACGGGCTTGCGCCAGGGATGGTAGCGGGCAATCCAGACCGGGTAATTTTCAAAATGCCCTGCCAGGTATTCGTTGAAAAATTTCTGATTGGTGTACAGGATAGGTTTGATTTGACAAACGGTTTCGACCATGCGAAGCCAAGTGGAAATGCCAGTGCGAAGGTCTTCCGGCGAAACGCCGTCGGTCACTTCCACGTCGAGAACCGGCGGCAAATCGCCGTTTTCAATGTCGAAACAAAGCAGGAAATTTTGTGCCTGAACACCCGCCGAGTAGGACGGGCGGAAGAAATGGTAAGCTCCTCTTTTGATGCCTGTCCGCCTCATTTCCAACCAATTGCGAAGAAAAAAAGAGTCCCGAAGCGAGATGCCCTCGCTGGCTTTTGCGAAGGCGAAGTGAATGTTCTGAGCGGCGACCGCTTCCCACTCGATGCGATGTTGATGATGCGAAACGTCTATGCCATGCACGGTAAAATCGCTCTTGCGGCGAGTTTCCCTGCTGCACGAGGCGAGCAACAGGACGAGTAGGCTTGAAAGGAAAAAAGCACGTTTCATCATCAGACTAAATGCCAAGTAGGTAATTCATTTGCAATGCCCGTGCAAGTACGGGAAAATTTGGTTGCTCGCCAACCGAGCCACTTTACAATCCCTTTTTGCCGGTAGCGAAACAAACGAAATTGTCGCCGGGAAGGATTTTTTAGATGCTGAACCGGGGAAAGAAAAGAGGGTTTTGGCAGGCACCAAAACCCTCTTTCCTGATTCTATACTTCTCCACGTCTGGTTTTGTCGCTTTTGTCATCTTGGAAAGACCCGTCCACGCCTCATGTGTGCTGAGTGGACAGGTCTTTCCAAGATGACAAAAGCGACAAAACCAGACATGGAGAAGTATAGAAACTCTCAAGACAATTGGCTCGAAAACCTTATTGCTCAATGAGATAGTAAATCTTCGTCACCCATTTATTGCTGTCCGGTTCCGCAGGTTGGGAAACAATATATTCTTCCACCACCGGAGTTTTTTCTTTCAAACCATTGGCTTTCACGTGTTCGCCCAAAGCTAAGTGTGCAGCCCCGCTACCCCAGTAGCCGCCCTGGTATTCAATCATGAGCGCCTGGCTGGCAGGCAGTTTGACCACTTGCACATTTTTTGCGCCGCCAGGTGCTTGAGAAGCATCTGCCACCGGCACTGCGACAGCCATATCGGTCATTTTAGCTGCCTCGTTCCACTCGAAAAACATGCCGGTGGGAACTCCATTCATTTTCACTTTCCCGCCTTGCACCAAGCCCATCAGCGTAGTTACGTTGTCGCCAAAAAACTTTGAAATTTCAGCGCTGCCAATATTCACTTTGTCCCGGATGGCGAGGTAAGTTTTGCCAGGAAAATCAACGGTTTGGATGTTGAAGCTAGGCTGGGCTGGAGTTTGGGCTTGCTGTTCGCTGACCGTTTTCAATTTCATCAAACCGTTGTCGAACATTTTATTCAGTTGGCTTCCCATGAAAATAATCATGGCGTTGAACGGGAAAGGGATATCAAAGCTCATGCCCCAGGTGGTTTTGGTGTTGTTTGCCGAGCCGTCTTCCATTTTAAACCAGCCTTGCGAAATTCCTCGCCCCTCTAATTCGATGTCTGTTTTTATCGAAGTGGCAGGTGTGCTTTCGGTGATTGTAATCTTGCCGTTGCCGGATTTTTTGCTCGTCCAGGAATAGTTGCCGCCGACGCCTGCCGTTTGCTCGGCGTAGGTGCTTTGAATAGTGGCGTCAGCCGCACTCCAAGGCTCCCAGTTTTTCCAATTTTTCAGCTCGTTGACTTGGGCGAAGACCACCTCTTTGGGCGCATTGATTTCCATGCTGCGTTCGTAAGTGAATTGCGTTGGTTGGATGAGGGCGATGATGAGCCAAAGGGCGACCAGCCCAAGCACGATGAATCCGAGTGTTTTTAAAATTTTCATGCGAAAAGATTTTTACGTCAAAGTCAATTCTCAAGCCGCAAGGGAAGCCGCATCAGAGCTTGATTTTGCCGCATTTGTCAGGTGAAAAGAATTGTTTAAAATTTCGTGTAAAGGTAATTTTTTTAAAACAAAATTGTTTGAATTGGGTGGGACTTTTTTTTCCACAAATCTTCGGTGGCAGGAACGGCAAAAGGAGAGCGGCGGCAATCATTTTTCATAAGCTGCCTCTCTGAACTTTCAGGCATCTCTTTCACTTCTCGTTTCATCCAAACGCCCCTTCGCTAATTTGAAATTGCCATTACTTTTGCCGCCTTTAAAATCAGCCATTTTCAAATCCAAACCTTCCACCGGAGATGATTAAAAATAGCTATTTCGACCTGATTGACCAGACGTTTTATTTCCCGCAAGAGGGCTTCGACATCGAAGACGGTAACCTGGTTTTCAACGGTGTGCCGCTCATGTATTTGATTAAAAAATACGGCACGCCGCTCAAACTCACCTATCTGCCGAAAATCGGGACGCAAATAAAAAAGGCAAGAAACCTGTTCACCAAAGCCATGAAAACCTGCGGCTACCGGGGAAAATATGTCTATTGTTACTGCACCAAAAGCTCGCATTTCAGCTACGTGGTGAAGGAAGTTTTGAAGCACGACGTGGAAATCGAAACTTCTGCCTCCTTCGATATTGACCTCATCCGCCGCCTGTTCGAGGAGGAATTTATTGACAAAGAGACCATCATCGTCAACAACGGTTTTAAAACCAGAGAATATGCGGAGAAAATAAGCAGCCTTATCAATGAAGGTTTCGAGAACGTCATCCCGGTGCTGGACAACAAGCTGGAGCTGGAATATTTCGAGACGATGGTGAAAGGCAAATGCAATATTGGCATCCGGGTCGCCACCGATGAAGAGCCAAATTTTGAGTTTTATACCTCTCGCCTCGGAATCCGGGCATCAGAAGTGGTGAATTATTACAAGGAAAAAATCGCCAGTAACTCCAAGTTCAACGTTATCATGCTCCATTTTTTTGTCGATACCGGCATCAAGGACAGTATTTATTACTGGGGTGAATTAAAAAAGGCGGTGAAATTATACTGCGAATTAAAAAAGGTGTGCCCCTCGCTCACGGCTCTCAATATTGGCGGCGGAATGCCGATTCGCAACTCGCTCGGCTCCGAATTCGACTATAATTATATGGTGCGGGAAATTGTGAACCTCATATTGAATGCCTGCCAGGAGGAGGAAATTCCGGAGCCGGATATTTACACGGAATTTGGAAAATATACGGTGGGCGAGAGCGGCGCTATTATTTATTCCGTGCTGGGTCAAAAGCAACAAAACGATGCCGAAGTCTGGTACATGATTGACAATTCGCTCATCACGACTATTCCCGACGCCTGGGGAATTGGCGAGCGGTTCATTTTATTGCCGGTGAACAAATGGTACAATGATTTTCGCCGGGTCAACGTCGGCGGCTTGAGCTGCGATAATTCGGATTATTACAATTCGGAAATTCATGACAGTCAGGTTTACCTGCCGGTAATTGAGAAGAATGAAAAGGAGCCGCTTTATCTTGGTTTTTTTCACACCGGCGCATATCAGGATGCTTTGAGCGGATATGGCGGCATGAAACATTGTCTGATTCCTTCGCCGAAACACGTGCTGATTTACAAAGATTCAAAGGGAAATATCGTGGATAAACTTTACAAAGACGAGCAGAAGCCGGAGGATATGCTGCGGATATTGGGGTATATTTAATGCTTCCTCACCTTTCCGAAAGTTTGAAACTTTCGGAAAGGTTTTCCCAATATTACAACCAGCCATTTTCCTTGTACCATTTCAATGTCTCTTCCAAACCCCTTTCCAAATCATATTGCGGCTGAAAATTAAAGTCCTCCCGAAGCGGCTCGATATCGCATTTCCAGTTCATGCTTTCCAAAATGCGCACTTTTTCGAGGTTCAAAGCAGGTTGAATGCCTTTGCTTTTGTTTGCCTGTTCCAGCAGCCAGGCGACCGCTCGAACCAATGTTACCGGTACGTGCAGGCGAAGGGTGCGTTTGTCCAAAATACGGCGGGCGGCTTTGCCCAAATCCCACTGAGCGTAGTGCCTGCCGTCGGAAACGAAATAGCTTTTCCGGCTGATTTTTGACAAGGTGGCATCCAGCACAACTCTCGCCAAATCCTTCACATACACGAAAGCCAGGTGTTGTCGCTTGAATCCAATATAGCCTTCCAGCCTGCGATTAAACAGCTTGAAAAAGGTGAAAATTTCCCGCTCCCGGGGCCCATAAACTCCCGTCGGGCGAATGATAAGGTATGGAAAATCAGGCAGTTGAGTCAGGTGACGCTCGGCGGCAAGTTTGGCTTTACCATACGCATTGATAGGTTTTGGGTGGTCTTCTTCCTTCAAAAAATCGGTCAAATCTTGGCTGCTGGCGGGCCCGTAGGAGGCGGCGCTGCTGATGAAAGTGAACTTTTCCGGCACGTTTTCCGAGGCGGCAACGGCATCGGCGAAGTTTTTAACGTACTCAAAATTTATCCGCCAATAGTCTTCCAATTTTGGTGCGCTGACCACACCTGCGTTGTGAATGATGAAGTCGAAACGCTCACTTTGCAATTGCTCCGCCATGCGTTCGGAGTTGTCAAAATCAACTTCAAAAAAGCGGATGCGCTCGTCTTTCAGGTACTCCCGGCTGCTGGTTTTGCGCACCCCGGCGAAGACTTCCAGGTTGCGGCGAAGCGCCTCTTCCACAAGGAAACTGCCTACGAAACCAGATGCGCCGGTGATGAGTATTTTCTTCATTTCGACAAAAAGCTGACAGGTGCGCAACGCAATTTTGAGAGGTAAAAAATTAAATTTTTTTACTCTCCCAAATGCGGTTCGCC
>CAZHLB010000015.1:0-24236 GCA_964533005.1 uncultured Saprospiraceae bacterium | reverse complement strand
ATGACAAAAGCGACTTGGAGACGCAGGGAGCCAGACGTGCTAAACAGTTACAATTTTTTTTTAAACACATAGTCACATAGTTCACATAGTTTGTTGATTTCCAAAAAGCTATGTGAACTATGTGACTATGTGTTTAAAAAAAAATCGTGTTGCTTCAGTTGCCATCGGGATACTTGATTTCCAAATGTTGCCGCAACCATCAAGCGTTGCGACAACGTAAAATTGAATTAGTATGAAAAAAACTCTCAAAAGCTTTTGGTCAGACCAGTTAGCACTTGAAGTGCTAACTGGTCTTTGATTGAGGCAAAATTGACGGGGCGCTTTCGCCCGTGATTGTAAAAAATCGGAATTATTAAGAACGGACAGCCAGGCGACGCAAGGGCTGCTTCCAAAATGAAATTTGGCAGACGGTTGACAATGACCGTTAACGAAATAGTAAATCGGCTTTTTTACAATTTACTTTATGGTTGCGCAGCTAATTCTGCGCCTTCGAGCCGGGGGATTTTCAACGCAAAGTCCCGACTAAAACTATGCTTCACTACGAGGAAATGTCTCCCTCCCAAGCCCTGCGGGAGTACATCGAAAGCTACTGGACGCTTGAAACTGATTTTTCGCTGGACAATGAACTCTGTTTGCCGGACGGCTCCGCTTCCCTCATTTTCAATTTCAACCCGCCTCATCTTCGTGCCACTTGCAGCCGCCCCGGCGACTGGAAATTAATCGAGCCTATTTGTCTCGTCCACCAAGGGAAAGAGGCGATTTTAATCAAAGACAAAAGCCCGGTGCGCATCCTCGGCGTGCGATTCAAGCCGTATGGGATGTCGCCGTTTTTCCAGGTTTCGATGATGGATTTGCCTGCGCCGTTTTTGCTGCAAGGCAATGATTTACAGGCTGTTGTCGATGCGGGTAACCCGGCGGAGCGGTTCGAGGATTGGCAGGAAAAAATGCTCCAGACGAAAGACTTTTCGGAGCGGATTGCCTTGCTGGAAGAACATTTCCAGGCGAGGTTGCCCCACCTGCCGCCGCCGGATGAACTGGCAAAATCGGCGGTGGCGGCGATGGTCAAAAGCGAAGGCAACCTGCGCATCGGCGACTTGCTGGATGAGCTTTGCGTAGGGAAAAGCACGCTGGAGAAGAAATTCCAGGAGGCGGTGGGCTTGAGTCCAAAAATCTTGTGCAATATCCTACGCTTCAACAGCATCATTTACAATCACGCCCGGCAGCCGTATCCTTCGCTCACGGAACTGACTTATAATCAGGGCTTTTTTGACCAGGCGCATCTCGTGCATAATTTCAAGGCATTTACCGGGATGCCGCCGGGCAGGTTTTTCCGGCAGGATAACCGGCTGGTGGAGATGGTGCGGCAGACTTTTGAAGGGAGGGTTTCGGGGATGTATGGCTCGTTGACGAATTGATTAAGGAAGATTCGGAGCCGAGACTTTCCAAGTCTTTGAGACTTGGAAAGTCTATTTTACCAGGTTATTTAGCCGAGACTTTCCAAGTCTTTGAGACTTGGAAAGTCTATTTCAAGGAAAAAGCGCCAATTCATGCTTCACCTCCACAAATGATTTCAGCAAAATATCAGCGTATAAAGCGTGCATATCCGCATTCGGATGATGGTCGCTGCGATGAAACCAATATTGGCTGATGTCCTTGATTTTATTGACTTCCGGCGAGGAGTCGAGAAAATGAAAGCCATTGTTTTGGCATAATTCGGCGACATATTTTGCCTTGGATTCGGCGGCATCCGCCATGCTTAAATAATAGACCATCATTGGCACTTGGTGCATATCCCGCAGGCAAGCATATTCTGCAAAGAATTGCCGCATGTGCTCTTGTTTTGCTTCATGCTTTTTGTTTTTCGCTTCATTTTCCAGCCGCCGACGTATGCTGATATGATTTCCCACCGTGCGCAATACCTGAAAATGCCGGATAAACCAGCTATACTTTTCAAACTTATAGCCTGAAAAACGCTCGGAATATTGGCGGGCTTCCGGCAAATCATCGTCGTTGTTTCCGCAAAAACCAATCAATATTAAATCCGGCTTGTAGGCGAGGGCTTTATTTTCAATGACGCCTAAATAATTGAGCAAATCATAGCCGCCCAAGCCGAAATTGAGGAACTCGAAATTAATGCTGTCGGAAAGCATATTGAGCTTTTCCTCGGCAATGGAATGAAACGTTTCTTCGATTTCGACGCCATCGCCAAAAACGAAGGAATCGCCGATGACGGCAATGCGATAGGTGCCTGGCGGTTTTTTCAAAGCATATTCTTTATCTCGCAAACCCCGGCTGTTTGTGTGCAGCGGGTTTAATTTAAAAGAGGCATTTAAGTTGGGCTTTAATTCGTACCAAACGAATTGGTTTTCAGCCGGTTGGAGGTAGCCGGAATAGCCGATGGAGACGAAGCTGTCCGTTTTTTTCACCGCAAAAGCCTCCAGGCCGAAGGAGAAAAAACGGCAGCATATTTCAGCTAAAAACAAGCCTATAATTAAGCCGAACAAGGTGGAAATCATGCGCAAAAGAATGCGCTTCACCAATGGTGCTACTTTCATTTTGTGTGCTGGTTAAACCCCAGAAAGAGAGAGAGAAAAAGAATTTTTTCTCTCTCTACAAACCTCTCTTCCTGAGCGGCTTGCGACAAGTTGTTGGAAAATATCGGCTGAAAGAAAAAGGCGGTTTAAATGATGTGGAATAATGTGCCGCCAGGCAGGTTTGATAGTTGTATGGTCGGGAAATGAATGGTTGTTCGGCTGGAATAAATAGATGAAAAGCTGGCTTAAATAGAATTGCAAAACGAGGCTTGATAGAACACGGATTGGACGGATGCGACGGATTTTTACGGATTTACGCTTGGTCAAAATCCGTAAAAATCCGTCGCATCCGTTTAATCTGTGTTCTATCAGGTTTAGGTTATTTCAAAACCCCCAACTCCTTCCCCACTTTCGTAAACGCCGCCACCGCCTTCTCCAAATGTTCCTGCTCGTGCGCCGCAGAAATCTGCACCCGAATCCGAGCCTTGCCCTTCGCCACCACCGGGTAGAAAAATCCAATCACGTAAATGCCTTCATCCAGTAGCCGGGCGGCAAAATTTTGCGCCAGCACCGCATCGTACAACATGATTGGAACAATCGGATGGACGCCTGGCAAAATGTCAAAACCCGCATCAGTCATGGCTTTTCGGAACCATTGCGTGTTGCGTTCCAGCTTGTCCCGCAGGGTGGTCGTGCTGGTCAACATATCCACGACGGCGATGCTTGCGCCGACGATGGCGGGGGCGAGGGTGTTTGAAAAAAGATAGGGGCGGCTGCGCTGCCGGAGCATTTCCACGATTTCCCGGCGGGCAGCGGTGAAGCCGCCGGAAGCGCCGCCAAGCGCCTTGCCGAAGGTGCCGGTGATGATGTCAATCCTGCCCATCACGTTGCGGTATTCGTGAGTTCCCCTGCCGGTTTTGCCCAAAAAGCCGGTGGCGTGGCACTCATCTATGCCGACCATCGCATCGTATTTTTCAGCCAGGTCGCAGATTTTGTCGAGCTGCGCAATCGTGCCGTCCATGCTGAATGCGCCGTCGGTGAAGACTAAGCGGCGGCGGGCGGACTGGGCTTCTTTGAGTTTTTCCTCCAAATCCGCCATGTCGTTGTGTTTGTAACGGAAGCGTTGCGCTTTGCAAAGGCGGATGCCGTCAATGATGCTGGCATGGTTCAATTCATCCGAAATAATGGCATCCTGCTCGCCGAGAATTGCCTCGAACAAACCGCCGTTGGCATCGAAGCAGGCTGCGTACAAAATGGCGTCCTCCATGCCGAGGAAATCTGCGATTTTCCGCTCCAATTCTTTGTGAATATCCTGCGTCCCGCAAATGAATCGCACCGACGACAAGCCGAATCCGTGTGTGCGAATCGCCTCGTGCGCCGCCTCAATGACCGCCGGGTGAGACGACAAGCCGAGGTAGTTGTTGGCGCAAAAAATCAGCACTTCCCGACCCTGGTCGGTGCGCACTTCTGCGCCTTGCGGGGTGACGAGGATGCGCTCGGATTTGTACAAACCGGCGTCCCGGATGTCTTGAATTTCTTGTTGCAGCGTAGGTTCGACTGTTTTGAACATGGCTAGAATGTTTTGAAATTTTGTGTGGGCAAAGATGGAAAAGCAGCCCATTTTGGAAATGAAAAAACCCAAGCGGCAGGTGCTCCCGCTTGGGTTTATGCTTGGGCAAGAGATGTCATCCCGATTATTCGGGATGACATCTCCGGCTATTCTCCCTCGCCATTGACCGCAATGTCTGGCTTAGGTGGCAGTTCCCGCCGGTATTTTTTAAATACCTCGGCGATGTTCAATTTCACGTCTTCCACGACCGGCACATCTTCCGTCCACTCAAAAATGTGGCGTTTGCCAGTTGGCTCTATAAGCTGGATTTTTTGCGAACCAGTGAAAATCCAAAGTATCCGCTCCACGCCATACTCGAAAAGGCGGGCAATTTTCTTTTCGTAATAAATAACCATGTCTTCCACGTCTTTGAAATCAGATTTGGTATCTATTTCAATGGCTACGACCGGCACTTTTTTCGAATAATGGTGGTCGAGCACCACATCCTCGAAATTGAAAATAGCGATGTCTATGCCTCGCCAATTTCCTTTGGAAAACGAGATGCCTTGCTCGCCAACGGTAATGTCATAGCTGGGAGCAATCAGGGAAAGCAGGTAAGCCCCGATTTTCATTTTCAACCAGGCTTGAATGGTGCTGTCGCTCATAACTTGTTCAAAGTGTTTTTTGCCTTTCAAAACATCCTCATAACCTCGGTAATAAATGGGCTTCCCTTCATCCATTTCATAGATGAGGTGCTTAGGAATGGCAAGGGTGGAATGCGATTGCATGGTCATGGCAGAAGATTTTTTCCAAAAGTAAAAAGTAAAAAGGCAAAAGGCAAAAATGGTGGGACGCCCGGCTTCCTGCGTCCCACCACTTTTGCCTTTTGCCTTTTTACTTTTTACTTAAAACCTCACCGTCAAGTGCGCTGCAAACGTCATCCCCAACTGGCTGAAATGCGAGCCGTCGTAGGTAACGATGGGGTAGCGGTTGTTGAAGGTGATGAGGTTGTGGCGGACTTTGACAGCGGCTGGGTCTTTCAGTTCCGCTTCGCCTTCGGCAGTCAGCGCTTCGAACTCCCATTCGGGCAGCACGTCGAGCAGGTTGTTGATGTTGACGCCGAATTCTACGCTGTTCGACAATTGCAGGGCGACGCCCAGGTCGGTCACCACTTTCGGGTTGAATTTTACCTGCATGATGGTCTCGCCATCAGCGTTTTGCAAGCCTAAATTGTGGAAAGCAGTGGGACCGAACAGCGTGTTGTTCAGGCTGAAACTGAACTTCTTCAAGTTGTAGTCAATGCCCAGAATGACTTTGTACTCAGGACGGCTGGAGAAAAGCAACGCTTCCTGCACGTCGTCGAAAATGCTTTTCCCGGCGGCTTCGATGAGCGGCGGGTTGATGACGTCGCCATTCAAACCGTTTTCCAATTGGTAGTTGCCAGCCAGGTTGACGGCGGCTTTGCCTGCGCCGAGGGCGATGTTGCGGTAGCTGGCGACGAAGTCCAAGCCGCTGGTTTTCGTGTTCACGCCGTTGGTGAAAAAGCTGGCGGCGACGATGCCGTTGGCTGCCAGGATTTGCCCAAGCGTGCTGCTTGGGTCATCGGAGGCGATTTCCGAGCCGAGAATGATGCGGTCGTCCACCTGGATATTGTAGTAGTCCAGCGAGATGTTCATGTTTTCGCTCAGTTTCAAGCCGACACCTGCGGTGAAGTTTTTGGATTTTTCCGCATCGAGGCGGGGAACGCCTAACAGACGGGTTTGCAAAGCTCGGTTGTTGAAAACGCCTTTGGTCTGAATGCCCTGACCCGGCACGAAGCTCTGCTGCGCAATCTGGAGATAAATCTGGTGCAGCATCGGCGCACGGAAACCAGTCGAGTAGCTGGCACGGATGGAGACTTTGTCATCTGAAAACTTGTAGCGAGAGCTGAGTTTATAGACGAACTCGGAGCCGAAGTCATTGTAATTTTCAAACCTGCCGGTAGCTCCGATGAGGAAATCTTCGTTGATGTCGTAAGCCAGGTCAACGTAACCGCCGACGTTGGAGCGGGTGTTTTTGCTGGCGTTGTTGGGCGTGGTGCCGGGGAAGGAATCTGCGCCCCTGCCCACGAAGCTGGCGGTGTCGCCTTCCATGATGGTGAAAGATTCCCGGCGGAACTCCATGCCGATGCCAAAATTCAGCCCTTCCATCAGCATTTTCGAGATGTCGATGTTGCCGATGCCGTGCGTGAACTCGTAGCCGCCAGGCTTGAATTCCAGCGGCGTATTCAGTTCCAGGCTGCGGTTGCGGCTGTTGGCGACGGTGTATTCGATGCGGTTGCCGCCGATGGTGTAGCTCAGGTCCGAGTGCCAGCCATTGTTTTCCGAGCGGAACCCGATGGTGCCGTTGTAGTCGGTCAGGTCGCCCTCGAAAGTAGGGACGTAGCCATCATAACTGCTGCCTTCCAGCAAAGCGTACGGGTTGTCAATCTGACCGTCGGCACGCTCGGAGGCAGGACGCCAGTATGGGGTGCGGTAGTTGGCGAAGCTGTTCACCTTTTTATAAACGTAGGCGGCGTTTGCGTAAGCCTCGATTTTGTCGTTGACGGGCAGCCCGGCATTGACGAGGAAGCGGGAAATGTTCTTTTCCGGGTCGCCGTTGTTGTTTCCTGCATCCGGTTTTTTGGCAAGGAAAGCGTTCACGGTGCTGATGTCAGCGCCGAAATCGCCTGCTTCGCCTTCTGCGCTCACCTTTCCGGCACGGTTTGCAAGAGCTTGGTACGACAGCGCCATCGTGTAATTCACGAAGCCTTTGCGCATCAAAGTAGCGCCGTTGTTGAGCGAAATGCCAATCAATTCGCCGTCGCCTTCCTTCGTGATGCCGGTGTTCAGCGTGACGGAGCCGCCGTCCTGCCGGTCTTTCAGGATGATGTTCATGACGCCTGCGATAGCATCCGAACCGTACTGGGCGGAAGCGCCGTCCCGCAAGATTTCCACCCGTTTGATGGCATCGGTCGGAATCGCCGAGAGGTCAGCGCCGCCTTCGCCCCTGCCGGGGGAGGTTTGGATGTAAATCAGCGAGCTCATGTTTTTGCGCTTGCCGTTGATGAGTACGAGGGTGCGGCTGGGACCCATGTTGCGGATTTCGTACGGGTCCATCAGCGAGGTGGCGTCGTTGACCGGGGTCTGGACGGTGTTGAACGAAGGCACCCGGTACTGCAAAGCCCGGTCGAAGGCAGGCTGCGCCGTGTTCTGGATTTCCTTGGCGGAAAGAATGTCAATCGGCAGCGGCGAGTCAGTGATTGTGCGCTGCGAGGCACGGCTGCCCGTGGTCACCACGACTTCGCCGAGGGTGATTTCGCTGGCAGCGAGGCTCATGTTCAAGGTCACGTCGCCGCTGGCGATGCTGACGGTTTGAGTGACGGTTTCGTAGCCGAGGGTGGTAAAAACCACTTCGTGGCTGCCCCTTTCGAGCGCCAGAGAATAGCTGCCGTCCACGTCTGAGACCGTGCCTTTGCTCGTTCCCGAAACGGCGATGGAGACGCCGATGAGGGCGTCGCCGTTGCCGGCATCGGTGACGACGCCTTTCAAATTGCCTTGCGCCGACAGACCGACGACGCTTAAAATCAGCAGAATCAAAGTAGTGAGGCTGTAAATGAGTTGCTTCATGATGGAGATGTTTTGATGAATAAAAATGGCAACTGGTCAGACTCGGTGTCGCTGCAAGATTGCACTGGCGCCGATTCGTTTTTCGAAAAATTGGGCGGCGGCGAAGGCGCAAGTTTTGCAGTACTTACCTTTCCTAAACAGTTGTGAAATAGCTTTTTACAAATGAGGCGCAAGCCCCGGTTTCAAATTTGGAAGTCGTCAGAGGGTGGAGAAATGCACGTTTTTGAAAAAGGAAAAATGGCTTGAAGAAAGGCACTTGGGAAAGGAAGTGAATTTTTGCCGGTCGAGCCGGTGTGGTGTTGGCGATTCGTTTCATGCGATTCAAACATTTCAGGATTTCCCGGAAAAACGAAATTTGGCTTTGCCGTGCGGCTTCTTCGCCAAAAATTCGCCTCAAACTTAGACATTGTTCCTTTCCAAAGTAAACTTCTTGTAAATGGAAACTCAACTGCAATTCACCCTGGTCTCAAACGACGCTGAAATTGAAGGCATTCTCGCCTTGCAAAAGGCAAACCGACCTGACAACCTGACGCCGGAAGAGCTTCGCCGGGAAGGCTTCGTCACCGTTGTCCACAATTTTGACCTGCTGAAAAACATGAACCTGGCTGCGCCGAGCGTCATCGCCAAAGACGGCGACCGGGTGGTGGGCTACAACATCGTGATGCTCAGGGATTTCAGCGACAGGATACCGGTGCTTTTTTCTCTCTTCGAGCAATTGGAAACGGTTGATTTTAAAGGTAAACCGCTCGCCGCCTACGATTATGTTTGTTGCGGTCAGGTCTGCGTGGCGGAAGGCTACCGGGGGCAAAACGTGTTCGACCGGCTTTGCGAAAAATACCGGGAAGCTTACGCCGGTCGCTTCGAGTTGATGCTGACGGATATTTCAAGCAGAAATCCTCGCTCGTTGCGGGCGCACCGACGGGTTGGTTTTGATGTGGTGAAAACTTTTCAGGCAGAGGATGGGGAGGTTTGGGACATTGTGGTTTGGGATTGGCGGTGAAAAGCTGAGGGGTGGAAAACGACACTTCCCGGAAGAAAAGCTGATGAAGGTTGAAAAAGAATAGGGTTGATGCTGTTCAGCATCAACCCTATTAACTTTATCAACCCCCATCAACCTCTTACCTGCTGACAATCAGCTTCTTCACAATCGGCGCAGCCGCATCCGCCCGGAAGCGAACCACGTACTGCCCGCCGTTCAAGCCGCTCAAATCGAGTCGGTAACTGCCTTCGCCCGCATGGTCAAGCGTGACTTTTTGCACTGCCTGACCCAGCGAGTTGAACAGGGTCAGCTCTGCCTGCTGCCAATCGGCTGCCTCGCCCCAATTCACGATGGCATAGCCTTGTGCCGGGTTGGGGAAAAGGTCGAGACTGGCGGTTTTAGCGGTTTCGCCGCTCGCATCGCCGCCGGTTCGCTCGGAAACGGAGGCGCCCGGTGCCTGCGATGCAGCTTGCTGCGGCTCACTGCCGTTGCCGGGGTTCACGACCATTTCATTTCCGCCGCCGCCGCTGAAGTTGGACACGGTGACGTAGCCTTCTTTGGTGCAAATCAACCCCCAGGTGGAAGTGAAAAGCTGCACTTTCACGAAGTAGGTTCCGGCGGGCAGGTTGTTCGCCACCGTCGGGTTGTTGCAGTTGGCGCTGCACTCGAAAACGGTCTGCCAGGCTGCGTTGAACACCTTGACAATCTCAATCGGAGCGGACAAACCGGAAACGGAGATGCTGCCAGCGCCACCGGTGAAAGTCACTGCATCGCAGCCCGTCGGAGTGCCGCCGCCCGTGTTGCAAGGCGCAGGCGAGGTGATGCTGACCGTTGTTTTGCAATCGGCAACGTCGTGGTCGAGGATTTGCAAAACGGTCGGGTTGGCGCTGCCGGGAATGCTGAAATTGTAGGGCTGACCGTATTGCAGCGTGAACTGGTTCAACGCAGGAATGTCGAAGCCCCAATCCCCCGTGTTCGTGCCGTTGACGACGATGGTGAAAGACACCGTGCCATTGGCGTTGCATACCACGTTGGAAACCGAGCCATTGATGGTGCAAACCTGCGGCGGCGTCTGCCCGACAAAACCTGCGTCGAGCGTCAGGTTGGACTGCCCGGCGGCGAGGTTGAAGCAGGCGCTGAAGCCGAGGTTGTCGGCATCGCTGTCCTTCGTGTCGTCGCCGCCCGCATCCTTCACGGTAAACTGCACCGGCGAGCCGTTGATGCTGCCGGGGCTGGCAAATTTCACCCGGTAACTACCGGCGGGCACATTCGTGATGAGGTAACCGCCGAGTGCATTGGTAACGGCAAAATTGACGAACTGCCCGGCGCAGGTTTCAAGAATGACAAAAATGCCTGAAACGCCTGGCTCGCCTGCATCCTGGATGCCGTTGGCATTGGTGTCGAACCAGACGAAATCGCCCACCGTGCCAGGACCCGTTCCGGTGGACTGGAAGACGCCAGCATCCCGGGTCGGGTCGTTTTGACCGGCGACGAGGTTGAAACAGGCGGTGTTGCCGGTCGTGGTGTTGGCGTCGCTATCCTTCGAGTCGTCGCCTCCCGCATCCATTGGGCTAAACTGGAAGCCTGCGGGCAAGTTCGAGAACTGTACGAAATAACTGCCCGGCGACAAGTTGATGAATTGGTAACCGCCATTGGCATTGGTCGTGAACTGCCCGATGAAGGAGTTGTCGCAGCGGTACAATTTCACCAAAACGCCTTGCACGCCTGGCTCGCCTGCATCTTGCACGCCGTCCTTGTCGAGGTCGTTCCAGACGAAATCGCCGACCGAGGCGGGCTGCGGCGTGGGTTGGAAAATGCCTGCATCCCGGGTCGGGTCGTTCTGACCAAGGGCGAGGTTGAAGCAATCCGTCCTGCCGTTAGCCGGGTTGGCGTCGCTGTCGGCGCTGTCGTTTCCGGCGTCTTTGGTCGTGAATTGGAAGCCTGACGGCAAGCCGCTGAATTCCACGATGTAGCTTCCGGCTGGCAAGTTGTTGAACGAGTAGTTGCCATTCGCATTGGTCGTGGTGGTCTGCAAAACAGCCCCGGCGCAGTTGAGCAGCTTAACCGTGACGCCCGGAACGCCAGGCTCGCCGATGTCTTTCAAGCCGTTCTGATTCACGTCGTTCCACACGCAGTCGCCGATGGAGCCAACCTGCTGGACAGATTGGAAGATGCCTGCGTCAATGGTATTGTCGAACTCGCCGGGCGAGAGGAAGGTGCAATCCGTGCGCCCGTTGCCCGTGTTGGCGTCGCTATCAATGTTGTCAGCGGCGGCGTCTTTCGGCGAGAACTGGAAGCCGCCGGGCAGGTTCGTGAATTCCACGAAATACTGCATGTTCGACGCCAGGTTGGTGAAAGAATAAAACCCGGTGGCGTTGGTCACCGTCGTCCCCATGAAAGTGCCGTCGCATTTGTACAGGTTCACTGTCACGTTCGGGACGCCCGGTTCGCCTGCATTCTGAGCGCCGTTCTGATTCAAGTCATTCCAGACAAAATCGCCCAACCCGGCAACCGCTGTCGGGGAGCAAGGACCCGGCGAGACAACGGTCGTGTTTTTGGAACAAGTCGGATTTTCCGTGTCGGCGACCGAAACATCAATGTTCAAGCCGTTCTGGAATTGAATCGGCGGGGAAGTGTTGCCGCAAGAACCCGCTCCTGCCGGGAAAGGACCCAGCGTGATGGGTGTGCCGTAAGCCGTGGGCCCGATGGCAAAGGCGCCGAGGCAAGCATTGCTGAAACCACCTTGCCAGGTCGTGCCGCCGCCGCTGCCGGTCACCGTGAGTACGAAAGTGTAAGTATCGTCGGTCGTGGTGGAGGTGCCTTTGCCGTCGCAGACAATGTTGGAAATGGCTGCGTTGACGTTCACCACTTTTTTCACGACACAATTGCTGGCGAGCCATTCATTGTCGGCGGTGCAGCCGACCCGGCGCACTAAGCGCACGTACCACGTGGTTTGTGAGATAAAAGGCGGGTCGAAAGTTTTTCCTGTTGCACCTGCGATTGCCTGGTTCAGGTTGGTCGGGCAGCCGGTGGTGGACTTGAGCCATTTGTATTCCACGTCCACATATTGCGGGCGTTGGATGCCACAAACCGTGTTGTCGGCGAAGGTGACGCTTTGCAAAACGAGGCTGCCGAATTGGTCGCCCGGAACGAGTGGAGCGGAACAGGAATAGTGAATCTGCACCTTTTGCAGCAGCGTCCCGCCCTGTACGCTGTAAATGTTGTAATAGACATTGGAGGGGAAAGTCGAGGAGCCGCCGCTGGCGGAATTCATGGTGAAGGTGGTGTTGATGGCGACTGTCCCCGCAAAGTAGGTGCCGCCGCTGCCGTCCGAGTTTTTGCTGGCGATGATATAGACGCTGGGGTTGCCGTTGGGACCGCCATTGACGTCGGTGCAATTGTACTTGGTGCCCAATGGTTGACTCGTGTTGGACGAGCCGCAGCCTTGACCATTATATAATAAGGTGGCAATCTTCGGCTTGCTGCCGTTGCAGCAGTCCGTCCCGCCGGAACCGCCGCCGGTGGAGCCTTCGCCGCAAACGGTGTTGTCGGCAAAGGTGACGCCTCTAAGCACTATGCTGCCGAACTGTTCACCGGGGACGAGCGGAGCGGAGCAGGAGTAGTGAATTTGCACTTTTTGCAAAACCGCTCCGCCCTGACTGGCATAAATGGTGAAATATACGTTGGACGGAAAAGTCGAAGAACCGCCGGAGATGGAATTCGCCGTGAAATCTTCGTTGATGCCAACCGTTCCGGCAAAGTCGAGCAGGAAGTGTGGACTTTTACAGTCTGAAGCAAGGTTCCGCCCAGGCTGCTGGAAACAAAGAAATAGATGTTCGAGGGAAAAGTCGTGGAGCCGCCTGCCGCCGAAGTCACCGTGAACTCGGCATTCAGGTTGACCGTGCCGGTGAAGAAAATCTTCCCGGTGCCGTCCGATTTCTCAGCGACTTTGATATAGACGCTGGCAGCATTGTTCGGCCCGATGCCGGAGCGAGATCACTTGTCGGCAGCCTGGCAGGTGACGGATTCGCTGCAAGATTTCCCGTTGTAAATCATCACCAATGACTTGGGTTTGCTGCCATTGCAGCAAGTGGTGCATTGTGCGTTCAAGTTGGCATTCGCACTAAAGAATGCCAGTATGCCCAGGAAAAACAGGCGCAGGATTGCCGAAGACAAAGCCTGCCCCTCACTGTTTCCGAGCAAATGATGGTAGATGGAAAAGTGTCCTTTCATGATGAAACTATTTTGGTTAAAAATGAATGATGCCCCTTCTTTGAAGGGAAGTGAAAAGCAATCGCAAACAGGGGAGTTTGGAAGCAAAAGATAGCCGAGCCAAATCGCTTGGCGCAGCGCTTCAAATCAGGAAAAATCAGCTTGGTAAGACCTTTGAACCGGGTGCGAGGCTTGTGATGATTTTGGCAAGCGGGCATGTGCCGGTCGTTCAAATGAAAATGAGTGAATCAGACTTCTGAGCGAGACTCGATGAAAATTAAGAGTAGGAAATTACAGGAAGAGAAATCAGCTTTTCAGCAATTCAAGTATTCTGAGTTTGAGAGAAGCAAAGATATATTCAGATGGTGAAAAGGGAACGGCTCTAAGGAAATTAGGTGTGCTAAAAGGCGGGTTTGGAGAAGAAGGCAAGCCCATCTTTCGGTTTTGTGTACTCGCTCGGTGCGTTGACAGGGCTTTTCGTTCTGTTGCTTACCTTCGCCGACATGAAAAGATTACCAGTCGGCGAGCCTATTTTTCGCAAAATCATTGAAGGCGGCTTTTTGTACGTGGACAAAACGGAGTGGATTTACCGCTTGCTGCAAGGTGGCGGATATTACTTTTTTCCCCGCCCCCGCCGCTTCGGTAAATCGCTGCTCACGTCCACGCTCAAGGAATTGTTCCTGGGTAGCAAGGAGCTTTTCAAAGGTTTGTGGATTTACGACAGGTATGATTTCAAGCCGCACCCGGTCATTGTGATTTCCCTCAACGACCTTGATTTTCATCGCAAAACATTGGAAATGAGCCTTTGCGACAGGCTTGATGAAGTCGCAGGCGAGAACAAACTTTCGCTTTCCAGCAAAACGGCAAAGGATAAATTTTCGGAGCTAATCAAAGAATTGGGTCGGGAAACGCCTGTCGCCGTTTTGATTGACGAGTACGACAAGCCAATCACCGACTTCATGGACAACTTGCCCCAAGCCATTGAAAACCGGGAAACCCTGCGGAATTTTTATGGTGTATTGAAAGGGCTCGAAGTCACGCCGTACTTGCGTTTGTTGTTCATCACCGGCATCTCCAAGTTTTCAAAAGTGAGCCTGTTTTCGGAATTGAATCAACTGCTCGACCTTACCCTGGATGAAGGATTTGCTGCCATGGTGGGCATCACACAGGCGGAACTGGAGCATTATTTCGCCGACCGCATCGAGGAGATGCAAACCCACACTGGCTTGTCGAGGCAGGATTTGTTGGAGAAAATCAGATTCTGGTACAACGGCTACTCTTGGGATGGGAAGACCTTGCTTTACAATCCTTTCTCCATTCTCAATTTTTTCAGCAGCAAGGCTTTCCGGAATTTCTGGTTTGCTTCCGGCACTCCCTCCATGTTGATAAAAGTCCTTAAAACCCGATGGGAAATGCTGGAAGAATTAGAGGAGAAAAGCGTGAACGAATCCTTCTTCGACAAGTACGACATCGAAAACATAGACATCTACTCGCTCATGTTTCAGACGGGCTACCTGACTATTCGGGAGGTGCATCATTTTCCCGATGACACCTGGTACACCCTCGGCTACCCGAACAACGAGGTGCGCAATGCCTTCAACCAAAGCCTGCTGGAAGCCTTCGTGAATCTGCCGCCCAGTTCCACGCAGAACATCATTTTCAAACTTCAGAAAGCCCTGTTCGAGGGCAAACCCGAAGACTTCGTTCCCAATCTGAAGCCGATTTTCGCCGACCTGTCTTATGAAATGCACCCGAAAGACCAAGGCGACCCGGAAAAGCTATTCGCCCGGTGGGAAGGATATTTTCAGTCTATCACCGTGCTGATTGTCAAGTTTTTAGGCGTAAACGTGCAGTCGGAAGTCAGCAAGTCGAAGGGCAGGATTGACGCCGTTTTTGAAACGCCAAAATTCATTTACATCATCGAGTTCAAGCTGGACGGCACGGCTGAACAAGCCATGAACCAAATCAAAGACAAAGACTATCCCGCTTCTTTTTTAACCAAGGGAAAAAAGGTTTTTCTCATCGGCATCGCCTTCGACTCAAAGGAGCGCAACGTGAAGCAATGGCTGGTGGAGGAGGCGTGAGCATGGAGGCGAAAAAAGGTGACACCTTTCCAAAAGGTGTCACCTCTTCAATTTTGAGGCACGTTTTTTGAGTTTTTGCAGAACCTGCCTTCCCCCTTCCCCCGGGCAGTTTCAATTTTCATTTTTTTCCTTCTCATTCAAGTCTGGTTTTCAATCGTCACCCGATTCGTTGCAATGGAAGCGACGTTGCGATTCCTCCTTGTGTCAAAAACAAACGCGACTCAAAAATGAAAGCAAACACAACACAAAGAGCTACTTGCCTTTGCGTAGCCATCATTCTTCTCTTTCTAAGTTTCCTTTCGGCAGGCAAGCTGTCTGCTGGAAATTCCGACCTTCCTCCTTTCGTTGCCGAAATCTGCAACAACGGCTTGGACGACGATGGCGACGGCTTCACCGACTGTAACGACAGCGATTGCCAGCCAGCCATCACTTACGCCATCGAAGACTGCCAGCCAGCCAACGCCGACCTCAACCTCACCGTGAACGGCAGCGACACACCTTTCAGTTATCGGTGGAGCGACATGACTGCCGAGGCGCTCTGGCAGTTCAACAACAGCACCGCCGACGGCTCCGGCAACGGGCACAACCAAACTTCGCTCACCGGCACTGCCGCTTACAGTTCCACCGACAAGGTGGAAGGCAGTCATTCTTTCAGTTTCAATGGCTCGACTTTCATTCGCTACGGCGTGGACGGCGGCTTCCTCGAACAAGGCTATTCTGCCCGCACTTATTCTTTTTGGATAAAACCGGCGAACCTCACCGGCACGAAAATCCTGTTCGACCAGGGCGGTTCGACGGCTGGCATGGCTTGCCGCCTCAATGGCAACTTGCTTTCCGCAGCCTACCGCGTGTCGAGCACGCAATACACCACCGGCACCCTGACCTTTCCTTCCGACGGCGCCTGGCATCACGTGGCGGTCGTTTTCAGCAGCGGCACACTGACCTGCTACCTCGACGGCGTGGCAAGCACGAGCGCAACTTCCGCCAGCACGTCCATCGCCGCCAACGGCAACAACGACGCCATCGGTGCTCGAAACGGCACCGACGCTTTCGCTTCCGGCGCTGTCAATTATTATTCCGGCAAAATGGACGACCTGCGCCTGTTTTACAGCGCCCTTTCCGCTGAAAAAGTCGCAGACCTCGCCCGCAACGACGGCGACCGGCTCAATCTCAGCGTCGGAACTTATACGGTTACTGTCACCAACACGAGCGGGTGCTCGGCTACTCAGAGCATCCCTTTGGTCATCGTTTGCCCTGAAATCTGCGACAACGGCTTCGACGACGACGCCGACGGCTTGCCCGATTGTTTTGACGATGATTGCGGAGCGCCGACTTCCGACTTGGTGGAGCTTGACTTTCAAGCCAACCTGCCTCCCATGCTGGTGTCTGGCACTGCTCAGTCTGCCGGGGCGGTTTACAGGTTTTCGAGTGTGGCGACGGGGGTGGATGCGCTTTTGACCATCAATTCCATCCACAACGTTGCGCTGATTGAAAACCTGTTCCAATACGGGTTAAGCCACAAGATTAGAGGCGTCCCTGCGAACAATCCCTATATTGATTATTCGGTCAGTTTGGTAAATGCAGGCACTTCCACCCTGATTTCACCCGCCGACGTCGTCCTTTCTTCTTTTGACATTGATGGCATCGGCGACGCCTCGAAGCTTTATTCCGATTATGTTTTGATGAGAGACATTTCGGGTTTCTATGCGCTTTCGAGCACTACCACGCTTGTTGACACCTACTTAGGGTCGAACGACTACCAATTTTCGGAGCAGTACAATGGTTCGAACTATCCGGATGACCCGACTGGCGTTGACCCCGACTTTGCGGTGGGACTGGTGTATTCCGGCATCAACGCCTTCAGTTTCAGGATGGGAATTTCCGGAACTTACACGGGTGATGATGCGAGGACAACTATCGTGAAAGGCGTCACCGCCGATTTACAGTATTTCAACCTCATCGCATGTAACAAGCCGGAAACCTGTGGCAATGGCAGCGATGACGACGGCGACGGCTTCGTGGACGAGGATGACGCCGATTGCAACGGTTGTTTAGACATCCCATCCTCCGGGATTATTTTTTCCGCAGATTTTGAAAATACATCGGGAAACAATGCCTGGACGCTCGGCACGGCGGCTACGGACGGTGATTTTGTAGTTGGCACGCCAACGCCTTACACCACTACTGTCACCAATGTAACTCAAGTGGAGATTGCCGCTCATGGCGGTTCGAAGGATTTGCTGACCGGGTCTGCCAACAATCAAGACCTGGATGGGGGCCCTGCCACTGCCCAGTCGCCGGATATTTGTTTGCCCGACAATGGGTGTTTTGAACTGAGCTTTTTCTACTATTTTGCCCATGCAGAAAATGGGGACGCAAGCGATTATCTGCACGTTGAAATCCGGGATGCTGCCGACGATTCCGTTCTGGAAACTTTGGTGAGCCAAACAGGCGCTGCCACCGACAACGATGCAGTCTGGGTGGAAATCACGACCGATTTGACCAGCTACGCGGGCAGCACCGTTTACATTTATGTTGAAGCGGTGGACCTGGGCACTGGCAGCAAGTTGGAAGTAGCCATCGACGACGTGACGATTTCAGAATTGACCTGTTCGGAAACCTGCTCCAACGGTCTCGACGACGACGGCGACGGCTTGGTGGACAACAATGACCCTGATTGCGGGTGCATCACGGTGATGGGCAGCGTGAACCTTGGCATCCTTGCCGACTACCTTTTCTTTTTTGCCAACGGAAGCATTGACGCCAACTGGCAGGGCGCTACCAAAGGCTTTGCAGGCGACGTGGCGGTGGACGGCATTCAGGCTGCGGAAAGGACTTCCGGCGGCGTTCCTTTTGCCGGAACGATGAAGACCAACAGCGCCTCTTTAGGCGCCTGGGCAGACATCGTTGACCAAAACGACCCCGCCCAGGTCAGCCCGGCGCAGGCATACGGCTTGGTGAATCAAGGTTCGCTCATCAGCCAATTAGAGGCTGAACTTGCCAATGCTTTTGCTCAAATCAATGCCTTGTCAGCCACTCCGGGTTATAGCAGCGTGGACGTTTTTTCCTTGGACGGGCTGAACGTTCAAAACGGAATGGCGCAAACCTTTGTAGTGAACATCACGACTTTTCCTGGCAACCTTTCCCAGCCTGTCTTCATCACGGGCGATTCCACCGATGTTTTCATTCTCCGCTGGGACAGCGACGGCAACCCCAATAATGGTTACCAGGGCTTGGTGAAATTTAGCGGCGGCGGCGGCATCGTGCCGTTGGGCAGCTTAAAGCCTTCCAATTTCATCAACGTTGCCGGGGAAATTGGCAGCAGCGGCGGCGGGGACACGCCGGCGCCGCCCTACCCGCAGGGTCCCCGGCTGAACAATGGCTTGGGCGCTCTTATCGTCAACGGCTCCGATTTTGACCAGGGAGGTTTTTTCACCGGCTACTGGCTGACCACCGGCGACCCCGCCACCAACGAAAACGGCTCGCTCAGCAATGGCATTTTCGTAGGCGGCTGGTACACCTTGGCGACCAAGTTCAGCATGACTTCAGGCACCAGCGGCGTTCACGTGGCGCCGAGGCAAATATTCCGGCAGTGTCGTGAAATCTGCAACAACGGCTTGGACGACGACGGCGACGGGCTGACCGACTGCGCCGACCCCGATTGCTCAAACGGAATCAGCGTAACCATCTCCTCCTCCGCTCCCACCATTTGCGCCGGCGGCAGCGCCACCCTCACCGCCAACGGTTTGGGCGGCAACGTCAGCCTGACTTATGCCTGGTCGGGCGGCTTGGGAAGCGGCAACAGCAAAGTCGTAAGCCCTGCCAGCACAACAACTTACACCGTAACAGTGACCGACGCCAACGGCTGCACCGCTACCAGCCAGGCAACTGTGGTCGTGGTCGCAGACCCAAGCATTTCGGCGCAGCCGGTTGGCTTCACCCAGTGCATCGGTGGCTCTCAAAGCCTGAGCGTGAGCGCCACCGGTGGCACTCCCAGCCTGATTTATCAATGGCAAAGCTCCCCGACCGGCTCGACCTGGAGCGACGTTTCCGGCGCAATTGCCGCCAGCTACGCACCGCCTGCCTCGACGGCGGGCACGTTATTTTACAGGGTCATCGTCTCGGCGAGCGGCAATGGTTGCGGCAGCGCCACTTCCAATCCGGCAACGGTGGTCACGGTCGCCGACCCCGGCATTTCGGCGCAGCCGACCGGCTTCAGTGAATGTTTGGGCGGAACGCAAACCTTGACGGTAACTGCCACTGGCGGCACTCCCAGCCTGACTTATCAATGGCAATCTTCGCCTGACAACGTGACTTTCACAAGCATCTCCGGCGCAACCATCGCCACCTACACTCCGCCCGCAACTGTCGCAGGCACAACGTATTATCGTGTCGTTGTCTCGGCGAGCGGCAACGGTTGCGGCAGCGTCAACTCCAACGGCGTGGCAGTGAATATCATCGCCGACCCCGGCATTTCGGCGCAGCCGGCAAACATCAGCGAGTGCGTCGGCGGCTCGCAAAGCCTGAGCGTGACGGCGAGCGGCGGCACACCCAGCCTGGCTTACCAATGGCAATCTTCGCCTGACAACGTGACCTTCTCGAACGTCTCCGGCGCAACTTCGGCGAGTTACACACCGCCATCGGCGGCAGCGGGAACAACTTATTACCGGGTCGTCGTCTCGGCGAGCGGCGGCGGTTGCGGCTCGGTCAATTCCAATTCGGCGACGGTGACCGTGATTGCCAATCCTGCGGCAAGCATTTCCGGCGGCAGCGCCATTTGCTCCAGCAACAGCCTGACCCTGACGGCGAGCGGCGGCGGGACTTATTTGTGGAGCAATGGAGCGGTTTCGACGAGCATCAACGTCAGCCCAATCGGGACGACGACCTACTCCGTGACCGTGACAAACGCAAGCGGCTGCACCGCAACGGCGAGCAAACTGTTGAACATCCTTTCGTCGCCAAATGCCAATGCGGGCGCAGATGCCACCATTTGCGCAGGCGCAAACATGACCCTGGGCGCTTTGGCGAGCGGCGGCAGCGCACCTTACAATTTTGCCTGGAGCAATGGCTGGAACAGCGCAGGCGGCAACGTCGTCAGCCCTGTCTCGGCAACGATTTACACGGTGACGGTCACGGATGCACAAGGTTGCACGAGCGCCGACCCGGTGCAGGTGAGCGTCAATTCCGCCCCGTCGGTGAATGCGGGAAGCGACGTTTCGCTTTGTTTGGGTCAAACCGCCGCCCTGACGGCGATACCTTCGGGCGGCATTGCGCCATATACTTTCAATTGGAGCAACGGCTTGGGCAGCGGCAACCCAAAATCCGCCACCCCGCTGGCAACGACCACTTTCACGGTCACTGTCACCAGCAACAATGGCTGCATAGCCACCGACCAGGTAACGGTCACCGTGCTAATCTGTCCTGAAATCTGCACCAACGGTCTCGACGATGACTTCGACGGGCTGACGGACTGTGCCGACTCCGAATGCGCCGTCACGGTCGCTGCCGGGCAGGACGTTTCGATTTGCAGCGGGCAATCGGCGACGCTGACGGCTGCCGCTTCGCCGCAAGGATTTGTCTATACTTACAATTGGAGCAATGCCTTGGGCGCAGGCGCAACCAAAACCGTCAGCCCGGCAAGCACCACCACCTACACGGTGACGGCGACCCGCTCCGGCGCTTGCCCGGCGACCGACCAGGTGACCGTCTCGGTGACCAATTGCACGGAACTTTGTGGCAACGACATTGACGACGACAACGACGGTTTGGTGGATTGCGCCGACCCGCAATGCGCTGCGGTGGGGACGCCGGTTTTGGCAAATGACAACTACACCACTTGCCCGGCATCGCCTTTTTCCGAGCGGGTTTCGTACAACGACGGCAACCTGCAAAGCCCCGTTTTCAGCATCGTTACCCCACCCACGCAAGGCACGGTGACGATTGACTGGACGGGCAAATTCAACTACGTGCCGACCACGTTTGCCTGCCAGACCGACCAGTTCACCTACCAGGTGACCAACGAAGCGACGGGTTGCAGCAGCACCGCCGTCGTCACTTTGACCCTGAACGACAACACTTTGCCTTCGCTGATAAACGTGCCCGGCGACCTGCTTTTGAGCTGCGACGACCAGGTGCCGACGCCAGCCTTGGTGCAGGGTTTCGACGCCTGCCCCGGCATTTCCATTGACTTCGAATCGGCGACCACCGAAAACACAGGCGGGGCTTGCAATTCGTACACCATCAACAGGTTGTGGACGGTGACCGACTTGTGCGGGAACGTTTTTTCGCAAACACAAAACATCACGGTGGAAGACCAGTCTGCGCCGCAAATTTTCAGGATTTACACGCTGGAAAATGACGGCAAGGTGCTGGCGGGCATTTCCGAAAAGGTGAGCCAGCAATGGAAAGACGTGCGCTTCCCCATCCTTTTCGAGACCGCCCCGGTGGTGCTGGCGCAATTGGTTTCCGACAACGACCCAGCCCCGGCAACCGTCCAAATTCGCAACGTGCATCGCCAGGGTTTCGAGCTTCGGTTGAGCGAGGAAGAAGTTGCCGACGGCATTCACGCAGCAGACAGCGTGGCGTGGATAGCCTTCGAGACAGGCGCAAACTCCCCTTCAGGGGCTGGGGGCGGCGATTTCATCTTTTTGGCGGGCACGTTTGCCAACGTGAACCACCTGCCCGACACGCTGACTTTCGACACGGCTTTCAGCCAACCGCCGCTTTTCCTTGCCAGCCTGCAATCCGCCAACGAAAGCGACCCGGCGACGGTCAGGCATCCTGCCGTCAGCGCCGGAAGCGTCCAGTTTTATTTGCAGGAAGAAACCTCCGCCGACCCTGAAATCGCCCACGCCAACGAGACGCTTGGCTTCCTGGCGATGGAACAGGGCAGCATTTTGCAGGATGCGGAAGGCGAAGTTTTTGGTGAAACAGGTACACTTAGTCTGACCAACGCCTGGGCATTTGTGCCCCTGACGAGAGAATACACCAAGCCGGTGGTCGTGCTCGGCGGCTTGTCCGACAACAACGGGCAACCGCTGACCCTACGGGTGCGCAACGTCACCCGCAACAGCTTCGAAGCCCGGCTGGAAGAATGGTCGTACCTCGACGGCAGCCACCCGGCGGAGACGGTTTCGTGGGTGGCGATGGAAGGCAGCGTGCCTGCGAGCGAGGATTATTACTGCTCTGGCGACAGCAAAAAATTGAAGGTGGGAACGAACGTGTTTCTCGCCGACAACTGCGATTATTTCGTGGACAACGATTTCGAGGAGTTGGAAAACCTGCTCCCGTCTGGCTTGCGCACCATCCGTACCTGGTCTTCGCACGACGATTGTGGCAACGAAATCGTCGCCCTGCGCACCGACACTTGCGGCATCGCTGCCCTGCGGGCAAAGGCTTTGTTGCTTGGCGCAATGGTCAACAACGGCGGCGGCAGCCTGATGCGGGACGACTTGCGCACGAAAGAAATAGTGCCCGTAGTCGAGCCTTACTCGGAACTGCCTGGCTTCCCGCACGTGGAAAATGAAAATGCGAAAGTGACCATCTGCCACCATTCGGGGCAGCCCGACCAGCAGACGATGACCATTCACATCTCTGCTTTGCAGGCGCACATTGACCACGGCGACGTCGTCGGCGAATGCGAGCCGCTGCCTGCGCCGCTGCCGCCAGGCGCTGCGAGCGCCGAATTCCGCACCATTGCAGACGGCGCCTGGACGAGCGCAACCACCTGGCTGAACGGCAGCATCCCGCCCACCGGCAACGTGATTACTAAGCAAATCAGCATCGAGCACCACGTGACGCTGGCGAGCGGCGACCTGCTTTTGAAAACCAACACCAAGCTTTGGGTGACCAACGGCAGCCTCACGGTCGCCGCCGGGAACGTCCAACTGCAAGGCTCTTCCTTGTTCGTGAACAATGCCTATTTTGAAGTGACTACCGGCTACCTCTACACCTGGACGGGCACGTGCAATGTTCAAATGAAAGACAGCGAGGTGCGAGTGGGCTTGAATTTCTCGCACGAGAGCGGCTTGCGCAAGTTGGAAAATGTCTGCCTGAGCACCGGCACGGACTTCGTTCGAGGCTATGCCCTGAACGTTTACGACACCTTGATAAACGTGACCGGCATCGTCGGCGGGCATTTCAAAAACCACTTCGGCGGCTCGATGTACCTGTCGAATTGCAAATTCAAAGTGGTCAGCGGCGACTTCCTGAACGCCGCCACGAACAGCATCAGCGGCAACAACCTGCGCCTGCTGCTGGAAAACGGCAGCATCCTGAACCTGGGCACCTGGACAATTCCGGTCGTCCAACTCTGCGTCGCTGGCACGTTGAACGTTCCGCTGGCATACTTGCTCGTGCCGGAAGATTGCGCCAACATCGCCACCTGGTTTTCCTCGTGCAATCCCGGCACCGGCGGCTTCGCAGGCAACGGCGATGGCTCCTCCGGGTTTGGCGGCGATGCTGGCTCCCCTTCAGGGGTCGGGGGTGGCGGGGGCGGCAACACGCCAGCCAACAAACCCGAATTTGCCGGAAACGGCTTCCTCGACCCGAACCTGCTAGACTTGGAAGGCGACAATGCCATCGTGGACTGGATGCTGCTCGAATTGAGAAACTCGGCGGACGACGAAGAAATCGCAGGCTACGCCACCGTTTTGCTACTGCGAGACGGCAGCATCGTGACCGAAACGGGCGACTCGACCATCATTTTCCGGGGCGTGGAAGAGGGCGATTATTACGTGACCATGCGCCACCGAAATCACCTGGGCGTGATTTCCGGCGAGCCGGTTTTCCTGAGCCTCTCCGAGGTGCCGCTGGTTGATTTCACCGACCCGTCGCTGCCGGTGCAAGGCGGAACTTCGGCTGGCAGGCTTGAA
This sequence comes from uncultured Saprospiraceae bacterium, assembly GCA_964533005.1. Lineage (GTDB taxonomy): Bacteria > Bacteroidota > Bacteroidia > Chitinophagales > Saprospiraceae > UBA6168. Next base: position 358 of record CAZHLB010000015.1, on the reverse strand, counting down.
AATGGCAGGCGGCTGATGTGGCCCGGCGATTTCAACGAGGATGGGAAAGTGATTTACCAGGGGCCCGCCAACGACGTTTTCGCCCTGTTTATGCGAGTGGCGACCGACCCTGGGAATTTGAGCTATCTGGCGAATTACATCGGCTACGGTTACGACACCAACGACTTGAATTTGGACGGGAAGATGATTTACCAGGGGCCCGGGAACGACCGTGCGCTGGTGCTTTTCAAGTCCACGCTGGCGCACCCAATGAACCAGGGGAACTTTGCGAATTTTGTGATTTACTCGTATTTGCCTTGAAAATCAGGTTGATAAGGGTTGATAAAAGTTAAGAGGGTTGATGCTGTCAAGCATCAAC
>CAZHLB010000014.1:21737-24696 GCA_964533005.1 uncultured Saprospiraceae bacterium | reverse complement strand
TTTCGATTATCATTATCTCAATGGTCTTGTTTCTACTTTTATTTTTTTGTATGCCTGTTGAATTTTTTACATGTTAGGGGTTTATTTAAAGTCACGCCGTCACTTCAGTTTTACAAAGGCATTTATTGCACCCTGATTTTCACCGTTGCCGTATTCGTTTGTGCGTCCGAGTCGGTGACGGTGTAGGTGAAAGTATCGTTGCCTGTAAAGCCGTTGGCTGGATTGTAAGTGAAACTGCCATTGGCATTCACCGCCACCGTGCCGCCCTGGGCGCTTGGGTTGCTGAAAGCAGTGACGTTCAGGGCGGCGTTGTCGAAGTCGTTCACCACGACGCCGCTTCCCACCGCAACAGTCAGCAGCGTGTTCAGCGTCGCCGTGTAAGCATCATCCACCGCTACCGGGGTCGTTTTGAAAGAACCGCCGACCAGGGTCACGTTCGGGTCGTTGTTCAAGACGATTTGCACCCCTTCGTAATCGGCAGCCTGGGAATTACTGATGCTGGCAGTCAGCCTGATTTTGTCGCCTGGGTCGGCTTTGCCAGTCACGTAGTTGTCTAGGATGAGTGCATCCGCCAGCGTTGCGCCGGGGGCGCAATTGACGATGGAAACAGCAAAAGTCGCCGAAACGGGGCAAGGTCCTCCGGTGGTGTAGGTGATGGTGTAAGGACCGCCGGCGGTGCTGGCGGATACGTCAATGACGCCCGTCGAAGCGTTGATGCTCACCTGACCCGGTGCGCTGAAAGTGCCGCCGGTATTGCCATAAATTGTGGGAGAAGAGTCAGCGCCAGCTTGGCAATAGCCTGATTTTGCGTAAGCGAAACTGGCATTTTCCTGCGGATTGGTGGCGGTCAGGGTGACGGAATTCGATGCGGTCATCGAGTTGACGTCGGTCACCGTGACGTTGTAGGTTCCAGCCGCAAGGTTGGTAATATTGTAAGTGCCGCCGGAGGAGGCAATCTCGGTTCCGGCAGGGTTGCCGCTCGACGTGCCGCTCCAACTGACGTTGTAGCCCGGCGTGCCACCGGTAGCCGTTACCTGGATACTTCCGTTGGTGTTGCCGACGCAGGTGACGTTGGTAGGAGCGAGCGCAATCCCTGGGGTTGGGCAATAGGTACTGCTGTTGGGTACGCTTACATTGTCCAGGGTCATTGTTTCAGCGTTGCTGTTGAACTGAGCGCATACCTGAATTTGGATGGTAGTGCCGGAAAGCCCTGTTTTTGTCACCGTAGTAGAGCCGTTATTCTCCAACCCACTGGTATATTGGATGGTGCCAGTCCCGCCGCCGATAATATTGGGCAAAGTGATGTAGCCCCCGCCGTCAATGCTGTATTTTACATTGATGTATTCATCTGTCTGATTGTCGAAGCCTGTCCAGGCTAGGTCGAGTGAAAACTGCGTAGCAGTGTTCATCCCAATCAAAGAGGTTGTCCAGCAAAGATCCTGGTCAAAATCCTCTCCTACCAGAGCCCCGCCAGTAGTGCGGAAAACGTCAGCGGCATCACGACCGAAAGGTGCGGGTGGCTCTGGCGACCAACTGCTCATCGTCCAGTTTACTGCCGAAAAATCATCCACGAAGTTGGCTAAGTATCCCTTGTTGGCAATGTTGAATTGCTCGAGGTAAGCCGTCGCCGGAAGTGTTCCAACGGTGGCGCTCGTGGTGCCGGTGCATCCGGTGGCATCGGTGACGGTGACGGTGTAAGTTCCCGTGCCGACGCCGATTAAATCCTGCGAGTCGTTGTCGGGGGTTTCCGCACCGTCGTTGCTCCAGTCGTAGGTGTAGTTTGGCACCCCGCCGGTATGAATGAGGTCAATTTCGCCGTCCGTCGAACCGGAACAATTGGTGTTCAACACTTGGGTGCTGAATGAATAAGACGGGGCATTGGTGATGGTAACGCTGGTGGTTGCAGAGCAGGAGGCTGCATCGGTGACGGTCACGGTGTAAGTGCCTGTGGGCAAACCGCTCAAATCCTGGGTGTCATTGTCGGGGGTTTCCGCACCGTCGTTGCTCCAGTCGTAAGTATAGCCGGGCGTTCCCGCCGAAACGCTGAGATTGATAGTGCCAGAGTTGGGGTTGCTGCATCCGACTTGGGTGGAAGTGGTGCTCAAAACAGGAGCGGCGCAGCCGATGGTGACGCCTGCCTGTGGCACGGAGACATTGTCAATCGCCACCATTTCGGCGTTGGCGTTGGTGAATACGCAAACCCTTAGTTTCAGGGTCGTGCCTGTAATTCCGCCCTGGGTAACGGTGGCGCTCCCGTTGTGAGGCCCGGCCGGTTCTGAAAACAGATATGCTACTGTTGCACAAGCGTTGCCGCCTGCAACGTTGGGAACCATAGTATAAGCGCCACCATTCACACTGTACTGCACTCTGATATAATCGCCCTCACAAAGCCCGGCAACAGCATCCACATCAAAACCAACCCAACTCAAACCGACCGACAACGAGACCGTACCCGCCGCACTGATATTCATGAGCGGGCTTTCCCAGCATACTTCCTGGTCGAGGTCAATGGATTCCATGACCCCGGTGGCGGTGGTGTTGAAATAGTCAGTGGGGTCCCGGATGTCGGCAACTTGGCAAGTACCCGCAGCATCCCAGGGTGTTAAAGTCCAGTTCACGGCAGTCAGGTCATTTGCACAACTGAGCAAATAACCCTTGCTCGGCGTGGAAAACGTCTCCGAATACTGCGCTTCGGAGGTCGCCGGGAGTGAAAGCAGGCAGGCAATTGCCGCCAGCGTCAGGAACAGGGTTCCCTGTTTTTGTTGAGGTTTAGCTGTGTTAAATTTGTTTTTCATTGGTATTGATGATTAAGCTTGAAACAGCGTTTTGGAAAAATTTCCATGTACCTTGAATTGATTGATTATCAGTTGAATGTTTGGTTCAGGGCAAGTGACGGCGTGACTTAAAGTCACGCCGTCACTGGCTTCCTGGTTTTCAAAACGGATAAGCCTTCACCAGT
>CAZHLB010000014.1:9243-21727 GCA_964533005.1 uncultured Saprospiraceae bacterium | reverse complement strand
GGTTTATTACTTGCACCGCGTTCACTTCGGCTACAATCCTCACGCTGTCAGGGCAAAGTGCAAGGCGGCACCCCAAACGTAAGCGTACCAGACACCGTCACGGTTGCGCCGCTGTTGGCGGCGGCGACTGCGGCGCTGCTCGCCTGCGTGATGTTCAATGTCCCTGCGCTTTCCGTCAACTGAATCACCCCGACAGCGCCACCCGGCAGGATGTTGCCGGTAATATTGGCGCACATCGTGGGCGTGCCGGAAGCCGTGACTGCGGCTAACTCGATGTGGGTGCCATTCGTGTCGTTGAGGTCGTTGTTCGTAATGGTAGCGTTCATGGTGGAGGTACCAATCGCCCTGACCCGCATCACTTCCAGCGTGGCGTTGGCGTCAATGACGTTGTTGTTCAGCAGCACATTTGCCGAAGCCGCATCCTGCGTCAGCACTATAATAGCCTCTGCCGTGCCGTTGCCCGCCGTCCAAAGCGTACCTGCCCCGGAAGGCGCAGGATTCTGCCCGATATCATTATTGGTTATCTCGACCTTGGCATTGGTCACGTTGTTGCGGATGCCGACGTTGATGGCGTGCTTCGAGGTGGAGCCTAAACGGTCAATGTTGTTGTTGTCAATCGTCAGGTCAACGGGACCCGCAAACGTATCGCCTATGAAGACGATGCCACGACTGCCGACGATGTTGGTTAGCGTGTTGTTTCGGACTGTCCCGACGACGTTGGGTCCGCTCCCGTCCAGGTCGCCGTCGGTAATGTTGATGGCGCCCAGATTGGTGAGTGGGCGCATGATGTCGTTGAAGGTATTGCCGTCAATATCGAAGGTAAAGTTGACGGGCCCGCCAAACGGCGCCATGAAGATGCCTCCGTTGCCAACGGCAGCAGCAGTGTTGAAGGTCGAGTTTTTGACGGTTGCGTTCACCGTCCCGCTTGCGCCGGTGATGGTCGTAACCTGTACGCCGTCGCCAAACATATCGGTGAACAGGCAAGTGTTTTCCACCGAAAGGCTCATGTTCGACGTGCCTTGCACTTCCATGCTGACCCCGGCGTTGCTCGTTGCTGTGCCGTTGAAGGTGCAGGCGGTGACAGTCAGCAGGGTGAGGTTCGTGTTGTTGTTGGTTATATCGAAGCCGTTGCCGGTGGCAAATGCCCAGTCCATAATCGTGGAGTTGGACAGCAGGCAAGTCCCCCGAAGGTCGGTCGCTTCGATGCCGTGATTACCGGGGTTGTTGATTTTGATTCGGGTCAGCGACAAATTCTGCGTGTTCGTAGCTACGATGCCCGAACCGGAGGTGTTCTGGATGGTTCCGCCGCTGTCGGCAGCGCCCGTGCCAGTCACCGTCAGCCCGCCGCTCGTGCCGGTGGCGTTCAGCACGATGCCATTCGTCGGGTCAGCCGCCGCCGTGTTGTTCCCCGATGAAATGCTTTGGAATGTCAAACCTGCCACCGCAATGGTCGTGTTTGCCACATTCAGCGCCGTGGCGGAGGTGCTGTTGATGGTATTGCCCGTGCCGGTCAAACTCACCACGCCGCCGCTCGTAGCGAGAAACCCCGTGCCACTTGCAGTCACGATGTCCAGCCCGCCGCCGCTGATGCTCACCGTCCCGCCCGTACAGGCGACACCCGCTCCCGTTCCGGTCGTAGTCACGTCTAAACCCATGCCCGTCAGGGTCAGCGAGTTGGCGTTCAGCACGACGCAGTTGGCGCTGCTCGTGGTCAACGTGCTGGCAAGGGCAGCGTCGCCGACGGTGACCGTGCCGCCGTTGGTCAGACTAAGCGCCGTCGTGCCGCCGCTCGAGGTGGAGATGCGCCCCAGCGTTTTTGCGCCCGAGCTGTTCGTCATCATTGCAATGGCGCCCGATGTGCTGACAACAGAAGCGAAAGTGAGCACGGAACTGGTGTTGGTAAAATTAAGCCCTGCGCCGGAGCCGGTCGTAATCGTGTTGCCCGTGCCGCTCACCGTGAAAGTGCCGCCACCGGTGGAAAAAATGCCCGTGCCGCTGGTGGTGCTGATGACCAGCCCGCCATTGGTGAAGCTGATGGAAGCACCGGAGTTGGTCGTAATGCTCATGGCGTTATTGGTGCCGGTGGTCAGGCTTTTGCTGCTTCCGCTGAAAGTCATGGTTCCCGAGGAGTTGTTGGCGACCTGGATGCCGGTGCCGGAGTTGCTTAGGTTGCCGGAGAGGGTCACGTTGTTGTTCTGCGCCCGGTTTTGAATGTCAATCAGCCTGCCGGTGGTGCTGGTGATGGCGGCATTGATATCAATGGTGGCGCTGCCGCCCGTGCCGTCGTTGTTGAAAGCAGTGCCGGAGGTGGAATTGATGGTGTTGCCGCTGCCCGACACGTTGACCGTGCCGCCGCCGGTGATGGTGAAGGCAGTGGCGATGGTAACATTCACATCCAAGCCGCCGTTGGCAAAGTTGATGGTAGTGCCGGTGTTGTTGGTAAAATCAAGGGCAGTAATAGCGTTGGTGGTCAGGAGTTTAGAGCTGCCGTTGAAAGAAATCGTGCCACTGGTATTATTGCTGATAAAGATGCCCGTAGCGCCGGCAGCATTGCTGGTCAGGTTGCCGTCGAAGGTGATGGCGCCGGTGGCGTGGTTTTGAATATCCACGAGCCTGCCGCCAACGCTGTTTTTGACAAGCGTGCCGTCGTAATCCACCGCCACCGTGCCGTCGCTGATTAGCACTGCCGCCCCGGCAGTGTTGGAGATGCTTCCAATGCCGCCGTTGAAAGTGCCGGTGGCGCCGCCCGTGATGACAATGCCATTGCCCGTGCCGTCGGCAACGGTGATGCTGGTGAAGGTCACGTTCAGAGCGCCGCCGTTGGCAGCCCGGAAGCCGTTTTTGGCAGTGGCTATGGTGGCTTCGCTGATGGTCAGGGAGCCGACCGAAGCGCCGTCGTCACGAATGGCATATTCAGTGGCGTCCGTGTCGCCCATGTTCACGCCCCGGATGGTGTTGCCGGAAGCCAGCAAAATGGTAGCTCCGCTGCCCGTGGTGAGGAAAGGACGAATGCCGCCGGTGACAGGCAGCGCATTGGAATGGGTCGGAACAGTCAACCCTGTCGCACTTGCCAGCGTAACCGTTGCGCCCTCCCCGATGAGTTTTTGATTGTTCAAAAGAGCGAGGTTGCCCACGTAATTGTCGCCGGAAGAGTAGAGGAAAATATTGTCGCCGGGGTCGTCGGTAGCTCCGTTGATGTAGTTGTTCATCGTGTTGAAAGGCGAGCCAAGCCGCCCCGTGCCATTGCTCCCCTGATTTTCATCCACAAACCAAATCATGCCAGCGACATTGATGCTCACGGTCGCCATGTCGGTGGTCGGAGCGCCGGGGCCCGCCATCGTCACGTCGGTGAGGGTGTAGGTGAAATTGTCCAAGCCGGTAAAACCAGCCGCAGGCAGGTAGGTAAAACTGCCGTCGTTGGCTATGGTCACCGTGCCGCCGTTGGCGGAGAGGCAGGTTCCGCAGGACAAAGTGGCGCCTGCGAGGTTGTCGTCGAAGTCGTTGATTTTGACGCCGCTTGCCGCCGGGACGGTGATGCCGACGTTGCCGATGCAATCGTAAGTGCCATCGTTCACCGCCACCGGCGAGGTTTTGAACGAGCCGCTCACGAGCGTCGTCAGCGCATCGGGATTGACGGTGACCTGGACGCCGGTGGCGTCTGCGCCGCTTCCACTTACTATTATGGTGTAGCGGATTTTGTCGCCGGGGTCGGCTCGGTTGGTGACTTTGTTGTCGAGACTGAAGTCGTCGGATTGGGTGGCGTTGATGGTTTGGGCGACCAGAGCGCCTGCGCCGAGCAGGAAGAAGATGGATTGTAGCACGAATGCTTTCATTATCAATGCTTTTTGATAGTTAGTTGTAATGGTTGAGTTGGCTTCCGGGGCAAAAAACAGGTGGCTGTCGTTTGCCGTCATTTTCGCAAAACAGACCTGATGAGATTACGTCGAACCACAAACCGAACGGCACGAGTCTAATTCAGAAGTGCGAAAACCGGCTGGGAGTCGAGTTTACAATAGTTTGGGAAAATAGAATTTTCGGGTTTTCGATTCGGAGGCAGAAATTTACAATTGGCTGAAACGCAGAATGTAAGGCGGAAAATCGTGGGTAGTTTCAGGCGGGAAAGAAGTTGAAGTTTCGGAAACGTCGGCAAGATAGAACAAGGGGCGGGAGATAAAAAGCTAACAGAAAAGAGGCGTGGAAAATGAAGGTGGAGGGGCAGGCTGGGTTGGTTTTTCAAGCGGGGGTTTTTGTGTAGGTTTGTTGACTAAAAAAAGGAGGTAAAAATGGAAAAGAACAATTTAGCAGAGCGGAAACTGCAATTTATTCAAGCAGTTTCCTTCATCCAGGATGAAGAAGAAATTGCTCAACTGGAAAATTGGCTTGACTTGTTGCAAACCAAAAAAGCCGTGTCGAGTGAGCTATTCAAGCCGATTCGCAAGAAACTCGACCCTGAAGCCATTAAACGTAGCCGAAATTTCAAAGGGCATGACCGTGAAAAAATCATGCGCCTCATCAAAGAAATGGATGTGCAGGAACCTATTGAATTGCTGCTATCACAACTTACAAAATGAAATACCTTCTCGATACAAACATCGTCCTCCACTACTTGCGTGAGTCCATCATCATGGATAAAGTGGAAGCAACCTTCAATCCATTCCACCCAAGACATGAAGCTTGGATTTGCGTAGTTTCGTTTGGTGAGTTGCGGTCAATTTCGATTCAAAATCGTTGGGGCGAGAAAAAGCGAAATCGGCTGCTGGAAATAGTAGATGAATTGCTTCCCGCTGATGTTTCTGCGGAAGATGTGATTGCCGCTTATGGTGAAATTGACTCTTACAGCCAAGGCAAACTTCCCGGGAAATCCCTCGGCATGTCCTCCCGCAACATGGGCAAAAACGACCTGTGGATTGCCTCCACCGCCTCCGTCCTCGGCGCAAAACTGCTCACTACCGACGCCGACTTTGACCATTTGAAAGACATTTTTCTGGATGTGGAAAAAATTACTGCCTGAATACGAGCGTCTTGTACAAACTCAACCTCGTTGCAAAGCCGCATCGGCTACACCATTCGACGTGCTGATGGCAGCGGGAAACCCATGATATTTCAAGGCATAAACCGAAACGTACTTCTTCTCGTCGGCTAAAAATTCCTTCACTTTCAGGATGGTCTTCTCCTTCACCAAATTCAGCAGCGGCTGCTCCACCTCGAAGATTTGTCGAATGACAGGCTTGAGCCGCTCATCCCACTCCTTATAATATTGGTCAAAATCGCCTGGGCACAATTTGCCCCGGCAGCCGGGTTTGGGGCAAATCAGTTCCATTTCATGCTGCACATTGTAAACGCCATACTCTGTGGTGATTTCTTCCCCGGCTTGGATGTCCCGCAAAGCAATCTCGAAGCCGTAGCCCGTGCTCATGGAATTGCATTGGCAACAGTGGTTGAGATACTTGGTCAAGTCCCAGGTCATGGAGTAGTTTCCATATTTGTCAACGGTGGAGTATTTTTCAATTTGCGCTTGAATATCAGGATGTTGGCGCTCGAATTTTTCGGGAGAGGTGATGATTTCAAGCTCGTCTTCGACCCAGGTAATCGTGCCTTTTGGAATGAATTGGGAGGCAAAAATGCCGTAGCCAACTTCGTCGGAGACGTGGCGGAGATGCGTGTGAGGATGGAGCATGGATTGTTTTTTTTCTTTGAAAGCACGGTGAAGGTGAAATGTTCAGTCCAGGAATTATCAGGGCTAAATGTCAAACGGGGTGGCTCGCAATCGGCGAACCACCCCGTATGATTTCAATCATCGTTGCAAAAATCGCATCAAATCTTCACCAGTCGCAGCGACTTGCCCACTTTTCCGTCCACGGAAAGCTGCACGAAATACACGCCACTGGTTTTCATTTCTTCACCCAACGAAACTGACCCCGTCGCTGCGTCGAGCGCAACTTCCGTCACCTGCTCTCCGAGTATGTTGAAAACCAACAACTTAGAATTGCCTGCGCCTTGCGGCAATTCGTATTTCACCACAAATGACTGCACAAATGGATTCGGCGAAGCCGACAAAACGTATTTCGTTTCGTCCAGGCTTACCGTGCCGGAAACTTCAATCACCACCGTTTGCGTCGAAACCGACATGCCGCAATCGTTGATGGCGTTCAGCGTCACTTCGTAGTTGCCGTTTTGTGCGTAGGTGTGCGAAGGATTCGCTTCCGTGCTCGTGGTTCCGTCGCCAAAATCCCAGGTGTAGGAAGTCGCCCCGGTGGACGTATTTTGGAAAGTCACCACGAATTCGGAACCGAAAAAGTTGAAGCCGACAGCAGGAAAGCCACTCACCTGAATCAACTGATTTTCAACCGTTTCGCTCTCGCCAATGGCATTCGTCACTTTCAATTTTACCGTGAAAGCGCCGGGTGTCGAATAGACGACAACCGGGTTTGCCGAGGTCGAAGTTGCCGGGTTGCCTCCTTCAAATTCCCAAGCCCAGGTCGTCGGCGTGCCCGTGGATTGGTCGGTGAACTGCACCGTAAATGGAGCGCAGCCTGAGTTGGAACTTGTCGTGAAAAATGCTGCCGGAGCGCCAGCTTGCGCATTTTCGATGGAAAAAGCATCCACCGCCGCTTCGACCAGATGCCCAGGCTGGTAGTCGCCTGTTTCAAAAATCACCTGCATCGTGCTGGTCAATGGCAGCAAGGATGCCAGTTCGAAGGAAGTCTCAGGTCTCCATTGGCTGGCGGATTGGGTGACGGTTTCCAGCGTGACCACGTCCGTGCCGTTGGTGACTTTCACGGTTAGGTTGTCGTTGGGCGTGCCGCTGCCGCCAGCATTGAAAAACCAGGCTTGGTAGTGCATAACCGGGTTGGCGTAGCTGCTCAAATCCATGATTGGAGAAGTGAGCGTCACCACGCCGTTGTCCACATCGGTGTCGGCTGCACTGCCGCCGGGGAGTCCGTTTTGGGTAACGTAGCACTGGTCGCCGAGGTCGGTGGTCACGTCAAAATTGGGGGCTACCTGCACTTGGTTTCCGCCGTTGCCATTGGTCGTGCCGACAGGTTCGCCACGTTCCCAGGCGCCGGTGCTGGCGGTGCTGCTTTTTGTCCAACCGAAGTCGAGAATGAATTCATCCTGGTAGCCGGGTTCGAGAAAAATGGTCACCGGCTGCGTGGTATTGTCCACCGTAAAATTGCTGATTACCTCTGCCTTGTAGCCCCAGGCGCCTGCGTACAAAGTATAAGTGCCGCCAAAAATGCCGGGGAAAGTGAAGTTGCCGTTGGCGTCTGCCGTTGCCGAAAAATCAACCGTGCCATCTGCGAAAATGGTCGCTCCTGGCACTGGTGCATTGTCGGTGGTGCGAACGGCTTGACCGGAAACGGAGAAGGAGGAAAGCGGGTCGAGTTGCACGTCCAAAATGGTCAGGATGCCATTTTCCAAAACAGCCTGGACGGTTTTGGAGGTGTAGCCAACGGCGGAAACCACCACGTCGAACGTGCCGGGAATTGCCTGCCCTGTTTTGTAAAGGCCATCTGCACCAGTCGCCGCCTGGTTTGCCTGGGTGCTTTCAATGTGAACGCTTGCGCCGTTGATGGGCAAACTTGTGGCGCTGCTCGTCACCTTGCCTTCCAGCCAGCAAGCCCGAACGTAGTTTACTTCGTAACAATAAAACCCGTTCTCGATGTCGGATGCCACCACCAGCCCGGAGGGGAAATATGGAAACACGCCCCAGACGCCGTGAAAGCCGTTGGGGTCGTTGACGAACGAGTCGAAATAACCCACTTCAATCAGGTTGTCCGGTTTCGACCCATCAATGATTATCGTGCCGTCGGTGTAGTAGGAGGTGACCACGTAATCGTTCCAGGTTTGAACGTTGTGAGGTATGACGCCCGTGCCAAGGGTAGCAATGGGGCGGAATTGGTCAAGTTCCTTGATATTGGTCAAGTCGCTGATATCGTAAGAAGCGACGGGCGCATTGGCTTTTTCATCGGTGGTGAAAAGCACCGTACTGGCATCGTTCAGCCAGAGGTTGTGCGTGAAAGCATAAGGCGTGGTTTGTTTTGCCAGCAGTTGCACATTGCTTTTGTCGGAGACGTCATACACGGAAAACTGCCCGGCATAGATGTCCCCCGTGAACAAGATATTGTTTCTTGCATAGCTGTCGTGGCAATAAATGGCAGGTGCATGACCCACGTAAACCGGGTTGGCAGGGTCGGTGTGGATGTCGGCGATGATGACGCCGCCGCTGTTCAAACCCGTCGCCCCGTTGAGGTACAAGTAGCCGAACTCGTCTATGAAAAGAGCGTGAATTCTGTTCAAAGTGCCGCCGCCCAATTCAGGAATGCTGGGCGACCAATGCGTGTAGGTGAAGCTGTTCGGCGCATCGTGAAGGTCAACGACGAGGACGCCGCCGCCGCCTTCGGTCACTGCGTAGGCATAGTGGTCATAAGCTTTGACCTCCCGCCAGCTTGAGTTCACATCTGGAATGAAACCCACTTCGACCACATTGTAAGGGTCGGCGAGACTGACGATGGAAAGCCCGGTGGAGACGCCAACCAAGGCGTATTCCATGCCGTCATCCGGATCTACCCAGCCCCAGATGTTGCTACAATCTACACCGTAGTCAATATGGTCGGTCAAGGTCATGTTCAATTGAGAAAATGCGAGGGTGCTTGCGGCTGCAAGCAGCAGCGTAACGAGAGTTCTTTTCATGATGAAGGTTGAAGTTTAGAAACAATGAACTGGAAAGAAACAAGCGAAGCAGTCTCGATGGCAATCGGAAGATGCCCCGCCGTTCAAAAGTGGGCAAAGATACTTTTTTGGAAAAGCCGACTCTGAGGGAGGCAGGAAATGGTAGGAATTTGACGAAAAGCGATGGGAAAGGAGAGCTTCAAATGACCCGCACAATCAGCTTTGCTACAAAATCAACTTCCAATTTAGCACCCTCTACCACCTTGCTTTTCAGCAGCCAATTTGCCAGCGGCTTCACCACGTGGTCTTCCAGCGCACGCTGCAAAGGTCTTGCGCCGTACTTTTCGTGGAAGCCGATGCCCGCCAGGTAGCTTACCACATTTTCAGTAAAATGAATTTCCAAACCTCGTTTTACGAAGCCTTCCCGCTGCTTCACGTCCTCCAATTCCTTGAGCGTGATGAGGCGAATATCTTCCTGCGAAAGCGAATGAAAGACGACCAACCCATCCATGCGGTTCATGAATTCCGGGCGGAAAAACTTGCCGATGGCGGAGCGATAGACTTCATCGCTTTGCCCTTGCGCCTCGCTGCCGTAGCCAATCGAGCGGCGATTGCTTGCGCCGAGATTGGTGGTCAAAATGATGATGCAATTCCTGAAATTGGTGATGCGACCGTAGGCATCCGTCAGCATTCCCTCGTCGAGCACGGTGAGAAAGGCATCGAAAATGGACGGGTCTGCCTTTTCCGCCTCGTCGAGCAGCAGCACGGAAAAGGGTCGTTCCCGCACGTCGGCGACCAATTTGCCAGGCTCGCCAGCCGCTCCAAGGAATCGGACAATCTGCGCCGGATGCTGAAATTCGCTCATGTCAATGCGCACCAGCGGCGACTGGCGCTGACCTTGCCCGAAAAAAAACTGCGAAAGTGCCAGTGCGCTGGCAGTTTTTCCAACCCAGGTGGGCCCCGCAAAAATCAAGGTGGTGATAGGTTTGTAGGGATTGTTCAGCCCCGCTTTGAACACTTTTACGATGTCGCAAAGCTGCGCCACCGCTTCCTCCTGCCCGATGATTCGCTGGTTGAAAAACCGCCGCAATGCTGGCTGGTCGAGCGCCAGGTCGTCTCGCAAAAACACCTCCGGCAATCCGGTGCGGCGAATGAAATGCTGCAAAACTTCCCGATTTCGGATTTCGGATTTCGGGGTTCGGGTAGAAGCCTCAACGTCGGCAGGGTTTGGAACCCTGCCGACGTTTGGTTCTTCGTCTGCCTGAAATCCCACCTCCGAAATCAAATCGCTAAGAAACCGGATGCCTTTGCCGGGAAAGCTTTCGTAAGGATAAAATCTTTTCAGCAGCCGGATGCTCAGTTCGAGGGCGCTTTTGGCAATGTTGACCTTGAGATTTTGCCGGGCGTAGTCGCTGAATTTTTGAAAAATGAGTTGCAGCTTTTGCTCCGGCATCTCAGGAATTTCCACCAATTGCAAGCTCTCGACGAAGCCCGGCAGCAACCGCCTCATGCTTTCCAATTGCTGCGGCGTCGCTTCGCCAACCAATTGCAGCCTGCCTTGCTGGATGAATTGCAGGAGGTACGCCGCCACGCTGTCTTCCGCTCCCGTGCCGCCTTCTTTCAGCAATTGCACGACGTCTTCCACCCACAAAATGCCGTTGACGGAGGCAATTTCATACACCAATTCTTCGACCGTTTCCTGCCACTCGCCCAGGTATTTAGCGGTGGCGGTGATGCGCTGCGCCTGCATTCGCCAGCAGGAATAATCAAGGCGCTGCTTTTTTGCGTGGGTCGTGATTTTGCGAATGGCTTGGCGCAAAACGGCACTTTTTCCAACACCGGGATTTCCAACGATGAGTAGGCTGGCTCGTTGGCTCACCAATTTTTCCAAAACCTTCGTAACGTGCTCGTCCATTTCCCAGGCGGCATCGGGAAAGGCGCTCAGGTGGCGGCGCTGCGAGCGGCTTGGCGGGTACAATTCTGCGAGTCGTTCCAGCAATTCCGGCTTGGGTTTGGGTCGCCAGCCGGAGGTGTATTCTGGTTTTTCATCCACCTTCAAAGAGACCGTTTCAAGGGTCGGTTCGGGTAAAAAAGTGTAACGGTAGATGGCTTCCGGCGCTTCCTGGTCGAGGGCGTTGACGATGAAATGGCGGGCGAGGGTATCGAGTTGGTTGGCGTCGTAGCAATAAAATTGCCGCTCGAGCAGCGGCAAATAGCAAAGAAAAGTGCCCGGCTCGGTCTCGCCATAAACCAGCGGCATCGCCACCCGAACCGTTGCTGTCAAAGGATAGCTGCTGTTTTCCTGCCGGTATGCCGGTCGCAATTGGATTTCCAGTATTTTGAGCAAGGGCGCTTTCAACTCGGCAGGCGGATATTCTTGGTGCTTTTTGTATTGCCGGTCGAGGTGGTCGGCGAGGGTAGCCTTGAGCCGGCGAGGCGATTCTTCAACCGCCTGGAGGTCGGCGCCAACGAGGATGCCGAGCAGGTTGCCGTCGGGCAGGGGGAAGCAGAGGAGCGGATAGGTGAGTTTTTTCATGGAAGCTGATGAGGTAAATGGTAAATGATGAATGGTAAATGGTAAATTCAGAACTTGCTGAAAATCACTGGTCTGGGAATTTACCATTTACCATTCATCATTTACCATTTACTAGGCAGCCAAGGCAGGTTCATTTTTTGGCGAGGCGGCTTTTTGTTTTTGGACAGGTTTTGCCGGTGGTTGCTCAAGCGACCCGGCTTTGCCTTTTTGAGCAGCTTTTGTCGGCATTTTTTCAGAAGGGACTGCTTCTTGTTCGTGGCGGATGGCGTTTTGCATGAATTTGTCCAGTTCGTTAGGTTCTTTGGAAAGAAGAGAAATCAAATCATCCTTATCCCAGTGATTATCCCTGGCGATGTCTCCTACGATGTCGAAAATGATGAGTTTATAGTGAGGCTCATTTTCCCAACGGGGAAGCCATAGCTTGAAATCGGGGTCGCCATATTCGGGTGGGAATGTCATGATGTAATACCCTTTGGTTTTCTCCACCAATTCCCACCCCTTTAATCGCAAAAAGGCGTAAACGGTATCTGCTTTTGGCGTTAACTGCTGCATAAGCTGGTAGTTTTAATTAAAAATGAAGCGAAATCATTTCTTGATAGAAGTTCAAATCTACCTGATTTTCTTCGGAGAGGAAAATTCGCTCCCGGTCTTGGTTTTTCGTGAGTTCGGCATTGGTTTCCGGGAGATACCAATAGCCCTTGCCGCTCAACGTCAATTTTCCCGATTTGGCATCATGGCTCAACCAGTCGGATGGATTTTCGGGCAAGACAAAAACCACCAATACAAGCGGAGGCAATTTTTCCAAACTCCAAGTGTCTCGCCTCAAAACCAGATGGTTAAAAGGTTTTGCATCCAAATCGAAGGCAAATTTTCCTTTCGACCGCCGAATGCTTTTTTCCGTCGTGCATTTGGCTTGCAAACCTACCATCTTGCCCGATGTATAAATTTGGCGGCTGCCAAAATGGAGACTTACTTTCAATTCTTTGATTATCAGGTCGTCACCATAATCTTCTGAGGGTTTGGTTACAACGAATCCTGCTCGCTCCGCAATCAATCGGAGAAAATTAATGGAAAATAGCTCTTTGATTTTTTCGTCGTTCATAGCATTTGTTTTTAGTCTGATGCCTGGGCAAACGTAGTGTTTTTAGTTTGGAAAAACGCTTGTCAAATCAAGCTGAAAATCAAACCTTTGCCTCAATTCAAACCTCAAGCTGACAGGTGGCGGGAGCAGTTTTCAGGAGCGAAATTTCGGTCAGAATTTTTGCTCCTGAAAAC
>CAZHLB010000014.1:0-9233 GCA_964533005.1 uncultured Saprospiraceae bacterium | reverse complement strand
CGGGGGGGGGCCCTATTTTTCCGCCCCAAATTTTCGTCTAATATTTTTCCAACAAAAAACCGCCCCCCGCCGCCTGTCAGCTTTTCCCAAATCTCTCTACCTCGATGAAAGCATCCGTTTTTCTCCTTTTTACCGCCCTCCTTTTTTTCGCAGCCTGCAAAAATGAGCCGCCTGCCAGCCAAGCCCAAACCAGCCTTTCCAGCATTCCAAGCGATACCCTGCCTGATGAACCGAGCGACGAGCCGCTACCGGTGACGCCTGTTTTTTTGAAAAAATTCACCGGGAAAGTCGGCGGCAACGAAGTCGAAATGGTGCTCTCCAGTTGGGGCGACGGATTGCTGACGGGGCATTATTTTTACAAAAAACAGGGCAAACCCATCGAGCTAAATGGCGAGATGCAAGAAGATAACTCCTTCAAAATCAGCGAATACGTTGGCGATAACGAGACCGGAAATTTCACCGGAAACTTCGCCAACATCAATCGCCTGACCGGAAACTGGACGAGCGCAGACCAGAAAAAAACCTTTCCCTTCGACCTCGC
Source organism: uncultured Saprospiraceae bacterium (assembly GCA_964533005.1). GTDB lineage: Bacteria > Bacteroidota > Bacteroidia > Chitinophagales > Saprospiraceae > UBA6168. The sequence continues at coordinate 8,692 of CAZHLB010000014.1, read as the reverse complement.
CGAAGCCCCGTCAACCGATGACAAAGCAGGCTGGACAGGCGATTGGTTTTTCAACGACCTCTGGGCTGGCGGCTTTTTGCTCATTGGCAACGTGACGAAAAACAGCTTTGATTTTGCGCTTTCGGTAAGCAGTGGCGGCAATTCAGGGATTGCCGAAGGGCAGGCAAAAATCACGTTGAACAAGGCTGTTTTTGAAACGAGAGAATTCACCGATGAACCTTGCCTGTTGCGCTTCGAGCATCGGGGAAAAGGCATCATGATTGCACAAGAGGGCGCTGATTTTGCCTGCGGTTTTGGAAATGGCGTTCAGGCGAATGGCACTTTCGAGCCGGAAAAACGGCAGGTGAAGCCTACCTTGAAAGTCGGCAAAGATGAATCGAGCATCTTTTCCAGCCAGGCGCAGCACGACGCTTTCAAAAAATTGACTGGCGACTCGCTCTACGAAACCTTTGCTTTTAACCTTCAACTGATTTCCAAAAGCAAACCCAATCCAAAGGATAAATTGACCGACGTAAGCGTCGTGTCGGGCGGGGTGCAAGGTTTATTTTCGCAGTGCGAAGCCATCATCATTTCCGACCCGAAAGGCAAGTTTTGGGCAGCAACTTTGGATTTCGACAAGTCAAACGATACGCAATTGGTGGTACGCTACGTGACCAACGACGAGCGTTTTAAGAGCCAATTGCCAGCGACCATCGAAGACTGGCGGGAAAATTTCAAGGATTACCGGGTCGTTTTCGAGGGTGGGAAAAAGCAAAACTTGTAACTTGTTTGAATTAGGATGAATGGGATTTTCAAGGATTCTAAGGATTGGGACGGCACGTCCCAATCCTTAAAATCCTTGAAAATCCCATTCATCCTAATTCAAAAAATCACAAACAATGAGATTATTTCAGCCATTCATCGCCCTGATTTTGGGCATTTTCCTCACGGTCAACGCTTCGGCGCAATCCGACCTCAAGCGGGCAAACAAGCAGTACGAACTATCCGCCTTTGCCCAGGCGATTGATTCGTACAAGGATTTTTTGAAGAAAAACCCCAACCACACCGAGGCGAACAGCAAAATCGCAGACAGCTACCGCCACCTCAACAGGCTGGACGATGCCTTGCTGCATTATCAAAAAGCAACCGAGCAAAGCAACGTCTCCGACCAGACGAGATTCCAGTACGGCTTGACCCTGCAAGGCTTGGCAAACTATGCCGACGCCAAAAAAGTCTTCGACCGCCTGGCAGAAGACTCGCCGGATTTTCGCACCCGTGCCCGCCAGTTTTCCGAAGCCAGCACCTTCGCCATGAACACCGACGAGCGACCACTTTTCAAGGTGAACAACGAATACGTGAACTCGCCGACCTCCGATTTTGGCGTGGCTTTGTTCAAAAGCGACCGGGTCGTTTTTTCCTCTTTTCGCAAGGACGTGACCACCAGGGACAGCCGCAGTTCGTCCTCCGGTAGCACCGGAAACCGCTTGCTCACCACGCAGCGGGATAAAAATGGCTTCCTCGAAACCCCGGTGGCGTTGCATTCCGGCATGAGAAGCGACGTGAACGAGGGGCCCATTTCCTACTCGCCCGACGGGCAAATGGTCGTTTTCACCAAAAACAACTTCACCGACGGCGTCCGGCAAATTCCCACAGGCAACCTGGAACTGACCATGTACGTCGCCACCGTCAACGAAAATGGCGACTGGTCGAACTCCGTGCCCTTCCCGCACAACGGCGCAGGCTACTCGACGGGCTACCCTGCTTTTTCACCGGATGGCAGGGCGCTGTTTTTCGCCAGCGACCGACCGGAAGGCTTTGGCGGGTTTGACATTTACGTGTCGTTCCGGGTCGGAAACACTTGGTCTTCGCCTGAAAATTTAGGCGCAACGGTCAATTCTATCGGCAATGAAATCTCGCCTTTCCATGACGGGCAATCGCTGTATTTCGCTTCCGATTTTCACCGGGGCTTCGGCGGCTACGACATTTTCAGGTCAGAGGAGACGAACAATAGTTGGAACACGGTTTATCACGCCGGCTCTGGCTTGAATTCTTCGGCAGATGACTTCGGATTTGCCTTCGACCCGCTGCGCAACATGGGCTATTTCGTCTCCAACCGCATGGGCGGAAAGGGCAACGAAGACATTTATCGCATCATGAAAGAGTCTGACAATGTAGTAATAAAGGTCATGGACGCCTCCACCGGGCTTGCCATTGACAATGCCACGATTGATTTTTCGGATTGCGGCGACCGCAGCTACCAGACGAATGCGAACGGGATTTTCAACTTCCAGTTAGTGGACAATCTCAACTGCAACGCCATTGTCAGCAAGCCCGGCTACCTGAGCACGGGCGTGAAAATCACCTCGCTCGGCTTGCAAGAAAACCGCAGTTTGGAGGTGGCGCTGGTCAACGAAGCGTCAGCGTACAAAGGCAAAACCATCAATGGCAGCAATGGCTTCGTGCTGGAAGACGTGAGAGTTTTCGCCAGCAATCCCCGAACAGGAGACGCCGTGGAAACGACTTCCGACCTGCGTGGAAGCTACGCTTTGCCCCTGCAAGCGAACACCGCCTACGTGATTCGCTACTCGAAAGCAGGTTTTCGGGACATCAATTTCAATTTCCAGACGGGCAGCGAGCGGGACGTGAAAATTATTGACAACATCGAGTTGTTGCCAGTCGGCGCTACCGTCGCAGCCAAGGAACCCCCGACGGGAACTGCTCCGGCAGGCAGCAGTCAGACGGACGGAGCGGTTGCCAGTGGCTTTGCCGTTCAAGTTGCGGCTTCATCGGCGGCATCGGTAGATTTGGCTCCATTCAAGACCAAAGTTGGCAGCATCGGCGACGTGTACTCCGTGAAGGAAAGCGGCAAGTCCAAAGTCCGGGTTGGCGTTTTCAGCAACCGTGCGGCAGCAGAAGCCGCTCAGAAAAAATTGAAAGCCAAAGGTTACCCGCAAGCATTCATCGTGTCGGAAGCAGGCGGGGCGGCAACCACTTCCACTCAGACGGCAAAAACCATCGAGCCAACTCCAACCGGGGCTTCGCCAAATACCCTAACTTCTTCCGTCGGGCTGGACGGCTACATGATTCGCCTCGCCACCTACCGGGACATGAAAAATTTCAACATGGGCACGGTGGACGACGTCGGCGTGATTCAATACGTCAAAAAAGGAGAGTTCACCATCGTTTTGCTCACTGGTTATCAGGATAAGGCATCCGCAGACCTTGCTTTACGCAAGGCTCGGAGCAGGGGTTTCCCGGAGGCTTATATGGTGATTGACGACAAGGGGGAATTGCGGAAGGTGAATTGATAAATTGCTCGCAAAGAATAAGTTAGACTTGATTTCCCGCAAAGGACGCTGAGGAGCGAAGGGCGCAAAGGAGGACTTTGCGCCCTTCGCTTTTTGAGGGAAATAGGGCAGGAAAAAACTTTTTCGCTTGTGTGATTTTTGGCACTGCCGCTTGCCAATGACATTGCCACCTTTCCGTGATAGATAAGAATTACGACCTGTTCGACCAACCGACCGCTGTTCCTGAATTCAAATTTCATTCGTCATGACACACCATCAAATTCTCATCATTGGAGGCGGCAATGCTGGCTTGTCCATTGCTTCGCAATTGCTCATCAAAAACAACAGCCTGAAAATCGCCATCATCGAGCCGTCTGAAAAGCACTACTACCAACCTGCCTGGACGCTGGTTGGCGGCGGCACTTTCGACATCAACAAAACGGTCAAGGCTGAAAAAGACTACATCCCGCACGGGGCAACCTGGATAAAAGATGCCGTCGCCACCTTGCAGCCCGACCAAAACCAGGTCACCTGCAAAAGCGGCGACCGGCACACTTACGATTATTTGGTCGTAGTGCCGGGCATCCAACTCGACTGGCACAAAATCAAAGGCTTGCCCGAAACGCTCGGGAAAAACGGCGTGACGAGCAATTACCGCTTCGAACTTGCGCCATACACCTGGGATTGCCTGCGCAATTTCAAAGGCGGCAACGCCATCTTCACCAATCCAAACACACCCATCAAGTGCGGCGGCGCTCCGCAAAAAATCATGTACCTCGCCAGCGATTACTTGCGCAAACATGGCTTGCTGGAAAAATCGAACGTGCATTTTTTCTCAGGCGGCGGCATCATTTTCGGCGTGAAAAAATATGCCGACACGCTGAACAAGGTCATCGAGCGGTATGGCATCAAAACTCATTTCAAACACAACCTGGTGGAAATTGACGGGCAGAATAAGCTGGCGTTTTTCAAAAACGAAGCCGGTGAAATCGTCGAGCAACCCTTCGACATGATTCACGTGACGCCGCCGCAAAGCGCTCCTGATTTCATCAAAGACAGCCCTTTGTCCATCCTTGAAATTGACCAACAAACGGGGACGCCTTGCACACCCGGTCACCATACCAAAGACTTCCTGGGCTGGGTGGACGTGGATAAATTCACCTTGCAGCACAAGCGCTTCCCCAATGTTTTCAGTTGCGGCGACGTGGCGAACACGCCAAACGCCAAGACCGGAGCGGCTGTCAGAAAACAAGCGCCCGTGCTGGTGGACAACCTGCTGCACGTGATGCGAGGCGGCACTTTGGATAGCAAATACACCGGCTACGGCTCGTGCCCTCTCATCACCGGCTACGGAAAATTGGTGCTGGCGGAGTTCGATTACGACAACCAGCCGGTGGAAACCTTCCCGTTCGACCAGTCAAAAGAGCGGCTTTCGATGTGGATGTTGAAAAAACACGTGCTGCCGTGGATGTACTGGAATCGGATTTTGCAGGGGAGGGCTTGAAAATTTTTGCCCAAAGCTGACAGGTGGAAAACCGAATCCGGCAGGAGAAAAAATTGAAAATTTTTTCTCCTGCCGGATTCGGTTTTCCACCTGTCAGCTTTTTGTCCGGTTGAAAAACGATGGAAACAGCGGAAAGAAAAAGCCATTGGGAAAAACTATACGCCACGAAAAATGCCAGTGAAACCTCCTGGTTTCAGGCATCGCCGCAAACCTCGCTTGCCTTCCTCGAACAATTTCACCTACCCAAAACCGCCCGCATCATTGACGTCGGAGGTGGCGACAGTTTCCTCGTGGACGAACTTTTAAAGCGTGGCTACGAGCATCTGACCGTGCTCGACATTTCCGAAAAGGCGCTCGAAAAAAACCCGGCTTCGTTTGGGAAAAAATGCCTCGAAAGTGAGGTGGATTGCGGCGGATGCCGCTCAATTCGAGCCGCCGGAAAACTACGATTGCTGGCACGACCGGGCGGCGTTTCATTTTTTGACCGAGGAAAAAGACATCCGAAACTACGTGGAAAATGCCGGGCGGCACGTCGAGCCGGGCGGTTGGCTAGTGCTGGGGACTTTTTCGGAAAAAGCACCGGAAAAGTGCAGCGGCTTGCCTGTTCAGCGATATTCGAAGAAGTCCATGACGGATAAGCTGAAGGCATTTTTCAAAAAAATCAGGTGCATCACGACCGAGCATCTGACGCCGTTTGGAACGGCACAAGCTTTTTTATTTTGCAGTTTTCAACGGTTGAAGTGAGGTTTATTCCTGGTTCGCTTATTCAAAAATTTCCCTCGTCGTCAGCTTAAATCCAGGTATCACTGGCTCTGCCGAGCAAACATCATCCCCTGAACAGATAGTCATTTGTTTGCCTCGAAAGACATGCACTTCTTTCGTTTTGGGAAAAACCTGCCAAACAATCTCCACCTCTGCTGCCCGATAATCCTGCATTTTCTTGTTGACCTTTTCTTTTTGGTCGTTTTTGGAAATGACCTCGATGACAAATTGTGGAACTGGCGGTGTGCCATGTTTTGCCTCTTCAATTTGCTCATCAGTGAAAAAAGCCACATCCGCTCTGCGGTGAGCGCCTGAGTAAAAAGTGTCCCCTTCCACGATGAATTCACCGGCTATCCCAAGCGAGTAAAGGAATCGGTTCAATTTTTTGACAAAATGGAATTGTGTGTAGTCCATAGAACGAGGAGTTTTCTCCACCACGCCTCTGACCCATTCATACTTGAATTGGTCTTCCCGAGGGAGATATTCTTTCTTGAAATCTTTCCAGGAAATCAATTCAGTGGGTTCGGCGACAATGGTTGATGATTGTGATTTTACTACCATGGCTCTTGATTTTTGACAAAAGTAAAACTTGAAGTAAGATTTTATAACGCCAATTCCAACAAGTCTTCCAGCTTATATTTCTCATAAGTCAAGCCTTTTTCAGCCTTCATGCCCAGCAACTCATTTTTGTTTTGAACATCAAGCCACAAGCGTGGGCTGATTTTGAATATTTTCCCAAGTTTTATTGCCAGGTCAATATTGATTTTTCGATGCCCCCTGAATAATGCGCTTAAATTGGAGTCATCAAGCCCGATGTAAGCTGCGAAGCGCTTATTTTTTATGCCCAATATTTCCACACATTGCTTCAAAAAAGCGCCTGCCGGAATTATTTCCATATCCGAAGCTTGCCTTAAATAATTTTCCATCTGAAGACGTATGGCAAAGAGTTGGTCTTCCATTTTTTGCACGGGGCTGCGCATTTGGGAATGCTCAAGGATTTTATCCTGCAATGTTTTAAATTCTTTACTGCGAACATTGACAGACCCTTTGCCGGAGCCAGTAATTCCACCTTCATTTATTAAGTTTGATGACATCATTTTTTTGATTTTGAAAATTATGAACCCATTTGCAAGTATTTCTCAATGAGGCGCTTACCGGCAACCGGGTCAATAAACATTTTATTCCTCATAGCCCAGGTTGCGCCATATTTATTTTGATAAAGCCCAATTAATTCTGTTTTACTTTCAAAGGTTAAATAGCCAGCATAATTGCCTTTGCCCTTTAAAAAAGCCTGCGTACATGCAAAAGCAATCATGCAACCGGCAGCAAAATCATATTTGCCATTACTTCCGTAGTTGTGCGGTGCCACTTCAATATCATTCATGTAAACCATCTCGCCATTTACAATAGAAAGCATCAGCATTGCTTCAATTATGCCAGGCGTTACTTCCAACGTCAGCTTGTAAAACATAGCTCCTTTTGTTTTGAATAGTTGGTTCCAGTTGAATTTCCACCCGGCTTTCATCAAAGGCATGTCTCTCTGTTCGGCAGGCGAAATTTGAGCCGGAACTAAAAGCGCCGTGGAAACTTCCTTCAGGTAAACATTCATAGGGCAAGATTAGCCATAAAATTATCAAATTTTGACAAGAAAATTCACCGCCTTCTTCCTGCAAACTTCTCCCGAATCACCCCCTGCACCGTCTTCCCATCAATCTTGCTCTCCAACCAAGACACAATATCCAGGTACAAAAACGACCGCCGCTCGTTGGGATTCTCCCGCAGCTTTTCCAGCTTTTGAAGTAGGGCGGCGAAGGCTTTTTTCATGCTCGTCGGGTCGCCGTAAAGTTCTTTGCGCAGGAAGCGCAGGATTTCCTGTTGCACCTGGTTCAAGTCTTCCATTTTCGCCAGGAAGCGATAGACTGATTTCACCAGATATTCCAACAAATTGAAGTGCCGCAACTCGAAATGAGCGATGAGGTGCAGGATGCGAGCGTAACATTGAATGTCGCCGTGCAAGCTGCCCGCCTTGTAGTTGATGATGTTGTTGAGCCAGTCTATCGCCTTGCCGTTGTCGCCGCTGCCGAAGTAGAGGCAGGCGATTTTGTAGTAAAAAACAAGGATGCGGTGGTCGTCGAGGTATTCGTCGTACTTTTTTAGGAACGCCGCAATTTCGGGCACGAGCGGCAAGCCTTCTGAAAACGTGCCTTCGAGGTAGTGCCGGTTGATTTTGGCAGTATATAAATAGGTGTAGGCTTGCACCTCCTCGTTCATGTTGAAAGTTTCCCGCTCCGCTTCGATGAATTTTTCCAATTGCACCAGCCCGGTGACCAGCCGTTCGTGGCCGCTGGTGTAAAAATGCGCCGTCAGCAAATCGTGCAAGCCTCTCATGTACAGCTCTTTATCCTGTTCTTTCATCAGGGGAAACTCCTCGAACAAGTCCACCCATTTTTGGCAATAGCGATAGTGAAGCGGGAAATTTTGCTGGATGTAGTAGTACCAAACGTTCGCCTGGTAGTAGTGAACCCGCTCGAAAAAGGTGAGCCGCTCCACGTCGATGGAGGGGAGGTTGTTTTTGAAAAGGTTGGCAAGGGTCAGCGCATCCTTCTCCGTGCGCACGTGCCCGATTTTGATGTACAGGCTGTAAAGTTGCAAAGCCAGGTTGGACAAACGGCTGACGGTGGCGACGATTTGCCCCCGGCGCTCCGCTTCCGCAGCCAACGTTTCCGCCCGGTCTTCCATGGCACGGGTAACGTGGCGGCTCTCAATTTGCTTTTCAAATTCGAGAATTTCCAGGTGCAAAATGTCCTGATGAATGCCTTTGGCTTGCTCCTTCGCCCGGTCTAACACCTTGAGGCTCTGCGTGTAAAGTCCTTTTCCGTACAAAATGCGGGCAAAATCAACCTGCTCCCGGATGTCAATGTCCGGGTATTTCTGCGCATGAATCAGGCGCAGGCTGGTCAAAATCTGCCGGTACAAATGCCTTTTCAGGTTCGACAATTGGCTGCGCTTCATGGCGGGAACCCGGTGGAAAATGCCTTCCTCGTCGTACTCCGGCTGGCGGTCGAGGACGTCGAAAAGTTGAATAAAAAGCGCCTCGTCGTCGCCGCCGATGCGGTTGGCGTAGAGCTTGAACGAGCGTTTTTCCGCCTTGCTCATGGTC
>CAZHLB010000013.1:0-24740 GCA_964533005.1 uncultured Saprospiraceae bacterium | reverse complement strand
ATCGTGGAGCAATTGGGCGTGGACGAAGATGAAGTGAGGCTGGAAGCCTCCTTCACGGACGACCTCGGAGCGGATTCGCTGGACACCGTCGAGCTGGTGATGGCCTTCGAGGAAGAATTCGGCATTGAAATCCCGGACGAGGAAGCCGAAAAAATCTCGAATGTGAGGGAGGCAATCTATTACATAGAAAGTAATGCGGGAGACCAAAACTGAGCGCAAATCCGGGTGATTTCCAAATCACCCGGATTTCCAAAAGAGTCTATTCACCAAAATATTCAAGCATGTCAAACGAAAATGAAATCGTCGTCAGGGTCAATCCCAACCTCCGGCAGAGCGGGCAGCAAGTCTTCGCCACGCTGGAGTACTACATGGAGAACAACCCCCGGCAAACGGACTGGAGAGAAGTTCCGGGCTGGGTAGGTGGCAGTTCCGAAGAAGAAGTAATGTCGAAGGCAAACGCCTTGGCAACCGAACTGGACAAACTGGACTTGTTTGCGCTGCAACCGGCGGTCAAAAACTTGCTGGCGAGCGGGCAACTTGTCGTGAAACCTGTAGCGGCAGCCTGAAAACCTGCCTGCGTGACCGAATACGTTTTTTTCACCAATCACTTGAAGGCGAAGATTTGCCAAGTTTTGAAAACTTGACAAATCCCGGTTCAAGACAAAATTCAACAACATGGCTCACATTATCACGGAACCCTGCGTCGGCGTGAAAGACACCGCTTGCGTAGATGTCTGTCCGGTGGATTGCATCTACGGGAAAGACGAAGACCATGAAATCTTGTACATCCATCCGGAAGAGTGCATTGACTGCGGGCTTTGCATTGACGCCTGCCCGGTGGAGGCGATTTTTCCGCTGGAAGAAGTGCCGGATAAGTGGAAGGAATGGATTCCGAAGAATTACGGGCACTTCGGCTTGGAAGCGCCCTGATATTGCCAAGCCCTGCCAGCTTTCCGATGGTTTCCAACCTTTCGGGAAGCTGGCTTCATCACAAATTTTTCATCATCAAAAAAAATCAACTATGCTTACACAACTCACATCCGAAAACTTCGAGACCGAAGTGCTCAACAATGAAATGCCTGTCCTGGTAGATTTCTGGGCGAAATGGTGCGGTCCCTGTAAAATGGTAAAACCAGTTCTGGAGGAGCTTGCTGACGAAATGGGAGGAACGGTGGTGATTGCCCAACTCGACATTGATGAAAATCAAGAATTGGCATATCGGTACCAAGTATCCAGCATTCCTACTTTCATCCTATTCAAAAACGGGCAGATGGCGGATAGAATGATGGGAGCGATGCCCAAATCGGCATTTCAAAGCTTTATTGAGCGGAATCTTTAAAATTCACTACGACGACTTACCCGCTGCCTGACTTTTGCCTTTTTACTGGCGCCCACATTTTGTCCGCCTTTTTGTCCGTAAAAAAATTTGGTCGGCGGTTTGAGACTTTCGTGTCTTTGCACGGCAAGCGGCTTTTGCCTTTCCAATCAAACTCGCCGGGTAAAGCCTCTCTTTCTTAAACCTGCCTTGATAAAACTTTCTGACAACGCAGCCTTCCGCTGCCTGAGCTTTTCGCTAAACTTATCGTGGTAAAACTTACACGCTCCCGGCAATCCAACGCAATGCCGAAATGCGAAAACGGAGGCAACTCATTTCTTAAATCAATTTCATCATGGCACAATTCGTAAAAAGACTTCGGAACGACGTCGCCATTTTAGACATCAGCGGCAAAATAACCATCGGTGCAGGCGATGTCCAACTCAGGGAAAACATACGGGAAACATTAGATGCGGGGAACCTGAAAATCCTTCTCAACTTAGCCAACGTAACAACCATTGATTCTTCGGGGATAGGTGAGTTGGTAAGTGCTTATACCACTGCAAGCAATCGTGGAGGACGTCTGAAACTCCTCAACCTGCCTTCTAAAATACAGGACGTCCTTATGATTACCCAGCTGATTACCGTGTTTGAGACTTTCGACAATGAAGACGAGGCAGTGGATTCTTTTTGATTCGCAAGCAACGGAGCAGCTTAAAAGACAAGCAACGAATTTGAGCGCCGGGGCTTTGAGACCTTGTTTTCACAAGCCGCTATCTTCCTGCGGGGTCTTTCCTTTCCATTAAACTTACCGTGTTGAAACTTAAAACTGCAAGGCAAGCCAACGGGCTTGCACTTGCAAGCGCCTTCATTTTCTGCCTGCTTGTCACGGAGTCAATCGGCGTTTGGCAGAGAACCAATAAACCTTGACACGTCAACACAAATGCTTTTTGGGAAAGTATCCTGAACGGCTGGGAGGAGATTCGGCATTGCCACCTCATTCCACCGGGCTTGGCTTCTTTTTCAAAAGCTTCATTTTTCACCATTTAAATAATTCAAATCATGTATGAACCATTTCTTGGCTCAATCGCCCTGTTTTCCGGCAATTTCGCTCCCAAAGGCTGGGCGCTTTGCCACGGGCAACTCTTGCCTATCAATCAAAATCAAGCCTTGTTTGCCATCTTGGGCACCACGTACGGCGGCAACGGTCAGACTACTTTTGCTTTGCCCGACTTGCGGAACCGCACACTCGTAGGCACCGGCGACGAAGGAGTGGCAAACCGGCAACTTGGGGAAAAGAACGACTACCCTGCTGCCGCCTCCGGTGAAAATGTGCTGCGTGAAGGCATCACGAATTACATCATTGCACTTCAAGGTATTTTTCCTTCACAGTATTAATTCGCCAGCGGAAGCACCTGCCAAACAGCGCAGCAAACGGCTGAAAATCTGGCGTTTGCGTCAGGCTGGCCAGCCAAAATCGCCACAAGAAATCAAATCGTTCTTCACCAAAAGCCCCTGCCGGGCAGCGGCAGAACCGGGTTGGATAATGATGCTTTGCTTTTTTATCCATCTCGTTCTGAAACTTGTCCGAGGGCTGCTATTTCACTTTTTTAATAAATCTTATCATGGAAGTATTTATCGCTACGATAGTCCCCTTTGCAGGCAATTTCGCCCCCAGGAACTGGGCGTTTTGCCACGGGCAAATCCTGCCCATCTCTCAAAACACCGCCTTGTTTTCTCTGCTTGGCACCACTTACGGCGGAAACGGCAAATCCACATTTGCACTGCCCGACTTGCGAGGGCGGGCGGCGGAAGGCGACCCCGGCGAATGGGAACTTGGGGGGCAGTACGACTACCCGGCGGCAGCAACGGGCAACAACGTGCATCATTCGCTTGGCATTTCTTACATCATTTGCCTCCAAGGCATATTTCCGCCACGGGGTTAATTCACGGTCGGCGGTACGCTGACCAATCGGGCGTTTCATCATTGCCGAAGTGGCTTGGGGTTTCTTCGCCAACTTGCCATTATTGACAATAACAACCATCACCAAAAGCCTTTTGGATAAGTAACCGGGCTGGGTTCAAAAGAAGCGGAGCATTGCCATTTCTTTTATCCGGCGCTGGACTTGTTCGGGGCTTCATTTTCACCTTCTCAAACTTTTATCATGCGAGCATATATCGGTTCCATCTTCCTCTTTGCTGGCAATTTCGCACCCATGGACTGGGCGTTTTGCCGCGGGCAATTGTTGAATATTGCCGAGTACGAAACCTTGTTTAACGTCATCGGCACCACATATGGTGGCGACGGAGAATCCACTTTCGCACTGCCCGACTATCGGGGTCGTGTGGTCGCTGGCGCCAGCACTGACAAACCGCTTGGGTCTCAGAGCGAGTATCCCGCAGCGGAAACGGAGGGGCATGCGCAGCATACGCTCAGGCTGAATTACATCATTTGTCTCAACGGGATTTATCCTTCGCAATCTTAATCCGGCGACATTCCAGATGTGAGCGCAGCGGGGGAAGTTCCGGGCTGGGTGGGCGGCAAATCTGCGACTTGAAACAGCCCGGACAAAAACAAAGAAACAAATCATCGCTCGATTCGAATTGCATTGAAAATCAATACCCTGTCTCGATTTCAAGTCAACAAGCGGAAAGCTGCCTTTTAGCTTTGCGAGTGGCAACTTGGTTTTTGTTTCCGGATTTGGCTTTCAGGCTGTTCACTAAACTCAATTTATTATGGATCCCATTCTTGGTACCATCCTGTTGTTTCCCTTCAATTTTGCTCCTGAGAATTGGCTGAAATGCGAAGGTCAGGAAATGAAAATTGCGGATTATCAAGCCTTGTATTCGTTGATCGGGAACAACTATGGCGGAAATTACCCAACTAATTTTAAACTGCCTGATTTGAAAGGCAAAGCGCCGGTGCCGGGAACATCCTGGTGCATTTGTGTCAGCAACGGCATTTATCCTCCTCGTCCTTAATGCGAAAGTGACCGGGTGACTTCAAGTCACCCGGTCAATCCTGCTGCAAGCACATCCTTGCAAGGCTTTTACAAAGGCTGCACCGGAAATTCGGTGCAGTCTTCCGGTGCCTGACCTTTTCGCCAAACCTATCGTGGTGAAACTTACACACCCCCCTGGCAACCCAACGCAATGCCGAAATGCGAAAACGGAGGCGCACATCTCAAATTCAAACAAAATGGCAGAAGTAGAACTCACCTACGTAGAAGCAAAAATCAATCACTACGGCAACATGATTGTCAAGGAAAGAGACGTGGTAGATGATTGGGCTTTGGGCGAGCTTAATTTTTACGTCACCCTGCGCCGGGTGCTCAAACATGAAGGAACGAAGCAAGACCTCGGCATGATGGACGCCATCAACGATACGCTTATAAGCCAGGGGCTGGTCAAAAAAGGGGAGAAATTTTACAAACAAACAGCGCCAGTCGCTTGAAAACCAACTCAAAACAAAGACGCATGGTCTTCCCTGCAAATCGAGCGGCTCGCCCCGGCGAGCCGCTCGAAATCAGCCTGCCATCCTTTGATTTTTTAGCCGTTGCATTTTGTCCCCCTTTTTGTCCGCCTCCTTTTCTTGTAAAAAACTACCTTGCGCAGGTTCTTTCAGCCGCAATTATTGACAGCCAACTTGCTCCCGCAAAAGCCGCTGTTCAAAAAAAATGCGCATCCTCAAAGCACTTCCGATTTTCGTCTCCACCGATTTACCGAAAAATCTTCCCGAATTCACCTGCCAGGCTGGCGGTGAACCATGCTTTAATCCTGAATAGCCTTGAAATCAAAATCTCTTTACTCTAACAATTAATAATCTCACATGAAAAGACTTCTCTCCCTTCCAAGCCGGGCACTCAGTAAGCCCGGCACTCCAACTGGCAGCGGGCTATTTTGGCTTTGTCTACTGGGCTTTGGTTTCATTATCACTGCATTTACCAGAAATGAAAACGCTAATCCTCCGCCGCCATCCCGGGTTTACGTGGATGCCAGTGCGGTGGGCGCCAACAATGGCTCCTCCTGGACGGATGCGTACACCGATTTGCAAAGCGCATTGGCGGATATTCCCGACACCATTTTCGTGGCGAACGGCACTTACTATCCGACTTCAGGAACTGACCGGAGCATCGTTTTTACCATTCCAAGCGGCAAAAAACTGTTCGGCGGTTTTGCCGGTACCGAAATGTGGCTGTCGCAGCGCAACGTCGCAGCCAACCCCACCATTTTGTCGGGCGAAATCGGCGACCCTGGCACCAACTCGGACAACAGTTTCAATATCGTAGTGATGAGCAGCGTAGCGGCGGGCACCCGGCTCGACGGTTTCACTGTTTCCGATTCGCACAACGGTTTCACCGGCGGGGCAGTGAATATTGGCGGTTCAGCGACCATTTCCAATTGCACTTTTGAAAGAGACACGGCTTATGTTGGCGGAGCCATCGCCTTCAATGGCGACTTTCTCGACATTGATAGTTGCTTATTCCGGTTCAACTTCGGTGGTTCCGGCGGGGGCGGCGTCTTTTCCGGTTCGGGCACGGTTGACGTTTCCTATTCCGTATTTGATAGCAACGCAGGCGGCGATTCCGGTGCGGCATTTTTCTCGCAAGGCACTCCGACCGCCAATTTCGACAATTGTGTTTTCTACAACAACCGGGCGCTGAACTACCAAGGGGCAGTGTTTTTTACCCCCGGACCGCTCACCCTGACGAACTGCACGGTGGCAAAAAACAGCAACAGGCCCGACATCGCTGCCACACCCGGCACCATGACGATTACCAATACCGTCATCTGGGGCAACAATTCCGGTGTTTTTCAATTCGGCGCAGGCACCGTCAACTATACCCTTGCCAATGCCAATATACCAGGTACCGGCAACATCAATGCAGACCCACTTTTCGTGGACATCAACGACGGTGACGGGCCCGACAACACCTGGCGCACGGCTGACGACGGACTTTTAATCGGGCAATGTTCCCCGGCGGTGGACGGTGGCAACACCCCTGCTTCCGCAACGGACATCGTTGGCAATCCACGCTTGGATGCACCTGTCATTGGTGTCTCGCCAGTCGATATGGGCGCTTACGAGCAGCAGGACGTGAACTACCCGGTGGTCATCACCGATATTTCGATAGACAACATGAGCGCCTTGATTACCAACGGCACCATTTGCTCCGCCGACGATACTTTCACGGGCGACGTGACCGTGACTTTTTCCAACTTTTCTTCGACCGGCTCGCTGTCCTTGGCGGGCTTTGAAATTTTATCCACGTTGACGCCTGTCCCAATTGCCAACACGACCACCACCTCCACCCATGTTTTCACGGGCGTAAGCTTCATTGCTTCCGGGCAGGCGACGCTCACGGCAGCGTTTTCGGACATGCCTTGCACCTACACGGAAACCATTTCGCCCACGCCCTCGGCAGGCATCGGCTACGTTGAATGCACCCCTTGCGGCACACCCTGGTTCGACGACGGCGGTCCCACGGGCGATTATACGCAGGACACCACGAAGACTTTTTGCCCGCAGACGACCGACCACAAGGCGCAACTTGATTTTGCCACGATTGACTTGGAGCCAAGTGGTTGGGATGCGATGTACATCTACGATGGGACAGACAATTCAGCGCCGCAATTGGCATATTTTAGCGGAAGCTATACTTCGGAAATCATTACGGCAACCGGCGCAAACCCTACCGGCTGCCTGACGGCAGAATTTTTCGTTAATATCGGCGGCTATCCAGGCTGGGAAGCCACTTTCAATTGCGTCCGCATCTTCGATATTTCCGCAGGCAACCTCTCCGCCTGCGATGGCAACAACACGACTTGCGGCACGGACGACACTTACACCGCCGACATCACCGTCTCCTTCGCCAGCATACCTGCAACCGGCACGCTCGCCTTGAGCGGCGCAGACATCATTGGCAGTCCTCCTCCGCCGGTGGCAGTGGGCGACATTACCGGCAACACCTACACATTTACAGGCGTGAACTTGCGGTCGGATGGCTTGGCAATCGAACTGTCAGCCGTTTTTTCGGACGAACCTGCCGCCGTTTTTACAGGCGACGCCGGCTCTGCCCCGTTTCAGTGCAGCGTGGAAGAGGTAACAAATCTGTATGGCGTTTATCCGTTCGACCCAGAGCTTTACTCCTACTCGGTTTCAAGTTGGACAAACCTTTCTACCCAAACCTTGACCATGCCGGGCTTCACCGTTCAGGGTGCAAACAGCATCACCCGCAACCCGCAAAACGGTTTGTACTACGTGATTTTGAAAGTCAGCGGGGGTCCCCGCAGGTTGGCAACCGTTGACCCTGCGACAGGCATCTGCACGGACATCGGAAGTCTTGGCGATAATTTTTCGAGCATCACCTTCGCAACGGACGGCACTTTGTATGGATGCACGGGGTATGGGGCAAGTGTTTCCAGTTCGCTGTACACCATTGACCCCGCCACTGCCGCCAAAACTTTCAGGCAATCACTGGAAGACGACGCTGGACAAGTGATAGCTTACAATCCCGAAGACGGATTCATCTATCACTGGACTTACAGCTTTATGGAAAAAATAGACCCCGTTACTTACGCCCTGACTGAAATCACGCTATCGGGAAGCGGAAACTTTTACGAGCCGCTCGGCGCGGTGTACAAAGGCGATGGCTCATTTTACCTGGGCGACACTGACCCCGATATGTTTTCAGTAACTGCAATGGGGGATGTGACGCTTGAGGCTGATAACCTGAATGATTTTTTTAGAGGATATGCCTTGGTTTCTTCCACACCGCCTCCCTGCGGCGTCAGCGATATCAGCCTTTCCGCTATTTCCGGCTGCAACGACAACAGCACCACTACTTCATCCGACGACTTTTTCACCGCCGACGTGACCGTGACCTTCGCCTACGCTCCCGGCACGGGCGACCTGACGCTCAAACGTGGCAGCACGGTTTTGGCGACAAAACCTGCCAGCGAGCTGGACTGCGTGTCGGAATGGACATTCACAAACGTCTCGATGGCTGCCGACGGCGCTGCGGTGATTTTGACGGCTGAATTCGACGCTACCTGCACTTTCACTTCCGGCACACTTGCCACCGCTCCCTCCGGCTGTTCCTGCGTGGCGGCAGCTTTCACCGCTTGCCCCGGCAATCAATCTGCCAGCACCAACTCGAACAATTGCGTGGCAACCGTTAACTACACGGCAACCGCAAGCGGCTCGCCCGCTCCGTCCCTGACCTATTCTTTTTCCGGCGCAACCACCGGCAGCGGTAGCGGAACCGGCAGCGGCAGCACGTTCAACCTCGGCGTGACCAACGTGACGGTGACTGCCACGAATGATTGCGGCGCTCCGACTTGCCAATTCAACGTGACCGTTTCGGACAACACGCCGCCAAGCGTCACTTGCCAAAACCATACGGTTGCTCTCGGCGCAAACGGGCAGGCAAGCATCACGACGGCGAACGTTTTTGCCAGCGGCTCGGACAATTGCGGCACGGTGAACCAGGTCAGCGTTTCGCCCAACTCGTTCAATTGCAATAATTTAGGAGCAAACACGGTCACGCTCACGGTCAACGACGGGCACGGCAACACGAACACTTGCACGGCGACCGTCACGGTGCAGGACAACATTTCGCCGGTGGCGGCTTGTCAAAATTTGACCGTCCAACTCAATGCCGACGGCACGGCGACCGTCACCCCGGCGCAGGTGAACAATGGCTCTTCCGACAATTGCTCGGTGAGCCTGAGCCTGAGCCAGACCTCATTCAACTGCTCCAACGTCGGCGCAAACTCGGTCACTTTGACCGCCACCGACCCGGCGAACCACACGCACACCTGCAACGCCACGATTACCGTGCAGGACAACGTGCTGCCAAACGCAGTTTGCCAAAACGTCACCGTCAATCTCAATTCCAGCGGAAACGGCAGCACGACTGCGGCAGCCGTGAACAACGGCAGCAGCGACGCCTGCGGAATTCAAGGCATGAGTT
This sequence comes from uncultured Saprospiraceae bacterium, assembly GCA_964533005.1. Classification (GTDB taxonomy): domain Bacteria; phylum Bacteroidota; class Bacteroidia; order Chitinophagales; family Saprospiraceae; genus UBA6168. The sequence goes on along the minus strand of CAZHLB010000013.1, from coordinate 15,449 downwards.
TGAGCCAGACTGCTTTCACTTGCGCCAACATCGGCGCAAACACGGTCACCCTGACCGTCACCGACGTGAACGGCAACATGAAAACCTGCACCGCTACCGTGACGGTCGCAGACAACACGCCGCCAACGGTGGCTTGCACCAACATCTCGGTCAGCCTCGCCTCGAATGGCTACGCAAGCATCACTTCGCCGATGGTTTTCAACGCCGCCGGTTCGAGCGACAACTGCGGCACGGTCAACCCGCAAAGCGTCTCGCCCAACGTCCTCGATTGCGGCGACATCGGCAACACGACGGTGACTTTGACCGGCAACGACGGGCACGGCAACACCGCCACCTGCCAGGCTACCGTGACGGTTGCGCCGTTCATCACGAACATCGTTGTCACTACCACACCTGCCAATTGCGGTGGCAGCGACGGCAGCATCACTGTCACGGCGTCTGCGCCCGGCGGGCAGCTTCGTTTTTCGATTGACAACTTCATCACTTTCAACCTGACGGGCATTTTCAACAACCTTTCCGAAGGCAGCTACCCGGTCTCCATCATGGCTGCGGGCACTTCCGGTTGCACGGCGAGCGGTGGCGTGGCGGTGGTTGGCTCGGTTGGCTCGGTGCAGACCTGGTACAAGGATTTTGACGGCGACGACTACTCGGATGGCAACTCGCAGGTGGCTTGTTCCCAACCTTCTTCAGGCTACCAATTGGCGGTGAATTTGATTGCCACCAGCGGCGATTGCAACGACAACAACCCGTTGGAATTTCCCGGTCAAACCTGGTACAAAGACACCGACAACGACCTCTACTCGAATGGTCAAACGCAGATAGCTTGCTTAAAACCAACGGGTTACAAACACGCCAGCCAACTCACGGCGACCAGCGGCGACTGCAACGACAACAACGGCAGCATCCACCCCGGCGCAACCGAAACCTGCAACGGTCTGGACGACGACTGCGACGGACTGGTGGACGAAAACCTCGGCGACCTGACCTACGTCGGCAACGTAACCTTCTCCACGCAGGCGCAAGCCAACGCCTGGAGCCTTTGTTACACGGTGATTCAGGGCAACCTGACCATTCAAAATGCCACGATTGACAGCTTGACGAAGCTGGTCAACCTGCGCAAAGTCACCGGCAACGTCACCATCAAACTTACCGGCTTGGACAGCCTCCCGTGGCTGATGAATCTCGACACCATCGGCGGCTCTCTGACTGTCAACAGCAACTCGCAACTCGACATCCTGCACGGCTTGGACAGCCTCGTGAGCGTTAGCAGCAACCTGAAAATTTACAGCAACGGTACCCTCTCGGAATGCTGCGCCGTGTATGAGCTTATCAATGAAATCAACAGCCACTACGTCGGCGGCACGGTCTCGATTTACAGCAACATCACCAACTGCCTAAACACGGCTGCCATCAATGCCTATTGCGACAACAACTACGCAGGCGGCGGCAGCAACAACTTGATTGTTCTGCCAGGTGGCAACGATGCTGCGGATTTGGCTGAAACGGAGGAAAAAACGCTGACCATTTTCCCGAATCCAATGGCAGGCGAGCGGCAACTGACCGTTCAGTTGGGCGGCAGCTACGAGCATGGCAGTCTGCGCATTTTTGATGCGACGGGCAGGCTGGTGCTTTCGCAAAAATTGGAAGGCGACCGGGAATTGCAGGTGAAAACCAGCAACTGGAAATCAGGCATCTACCTGGTGCAAACGCTGCTGGACGGGGAGGTTTTGACGGAGAAATTAATTGTAGAGTAAAGCATATTCAATGCTTGGAGGTATTTGAAAAGCCGGGCTTCCGCAAGGGAGTCCGGCTTTTGTTTTTGTTTTCAAAATAAACCTCCATTCCCGACCTTCCCGCCTCAAATTCATCCAAAACTAATGGTGAACCCGCTGACCTGCCTGACCTTTTTGCTGTTTTCCCTGCCCCTCTTTTCGCAAAACCCACCCGTCGAACGTTTCGGCGTCGAGCAAGGCTTGTCCCAAGGCTTCGTCACCTGCCTGCTGCAAGACCGGGAAGGCTTCATCTGGATGGGCACGCAAAACGGGCTGAACCGCTACGACGGACTGCGTTTCAAAACCTTCACTTCAGACCCCTTCGACCCGTTTTCCCTGCCCGGCAACCATATTTATGGGCTTGGCGAAGCTGGCGATTACCTGCTCGTCGGCACGTTTGGCAACGGCGCCAGCCTTTTTCACAAAAAAACGGAGCGCTTTTTCAGGCTGCCTTTCGCTGGCTTGAAAGATACGGTGCAGACGCCTGCGCCCGGCAAGTCCGCCGTGCTCGACCGGCTGCCAGGCTCTGCCGTTCATTATTTGGAACCCGACGGCGAAGGCACGCTTTGGATGAATCTTCGCTGGCACGCGGACGATGAAAAATGGATTTGCAGGATGCTTGCGCCGCCGGATTTTTGGGAGCGGCTGCCTGCCTGCGCCGGGCGGGAGCGGCATCAAATGCTTGCCCAAGTCAAGTTCGAGTGCTGGCAAAAGGACGGCTACGGGATTGGAAAACTTCAGGACGGGAAAACGATTTTTCAACTCAACCGGGCAAAACTCTCTGCCTGGCGAGGCGGCAAGTGGCAACCCCTGCCCGCCCCGGCGGAGATGTTGACAGACCTCATTTGTTACATTCAGGCAGACCCGGCGCACGGCTTTGGCTGGCTTACCCGAAAATGGGAGCTTTGGCAATCGGGCGGCATGGCGGAGGGCTGGCAATTACACGTGAACAATGCGGCGGGGAATGGAAAAATTTTGGTGGAAGGCTCGGACGACCCGTCCATTGATTTTAAAAAAGGAGCAAACTCGGCAAGCATCAACTACAACGGAAGTGCCCTATCAGTGCCGGACATTTTGAACGTGGGGACGTTGAATGCAACCAATTTCAGCCCCGCCAATCTCGCCGTCTCGTCCAAGCTCGCAGTTGGGCAAGCCGATGTCGACCCCACTTTCACTTTCAAAGTCACCGGGCAAAGCAAGATGCAAGGTCTGCGAATTACACTGCCTGGCATTCCGGCATATCAGACGTGCAATGGTTGCGCCCTGTACGGAAATAGTGGAGTTGTCTATCCTTGGCCCGGCTCAAACAACAGCCCAAACCAATCAGGTATCTACGTCGAAGGCATGGCTGTTGACGCCGCCAGTTACATCACGCAATCCGACCGGAGGATAAAAACCAACTTCTTCCGCCCCGAAAGTTTGAGCGGGCTGAACTTGCTCAAACAACTGAAAGTCACTGATTATCAATACTTGGACAAGCGCAATGGCGGCAAAACGGTGAAAGGCTTCATCGCCCAGGAGGTGAAGGAAGTGCTGCCGGATGCCATCAACTATTCCGCCGGTTTCATCCCTTCCATTTTGTCAACGCCTCTCGCCGCAACGATGCTGAACGGGCAACTGCGCATCGAAATGCCCAATCCGCACGACCTGAAAAAAGGCGACAAAGTGCGCATCTTCTCGCCCGGCTCGCAGGAGGAAGTCACCGTCCTGGAAGTCGCTTCCGAAACTGCTTTCCTCATCGAAAACTGGTCAAAAACTACTGAAAACCTCTTCGTTTACGGCAAGGAAATCCCTGATTTTCATGGCATTGACTTCGACCAGGTGACTGCCCTCAACGTCTCCGCCACGCAAGAGCTTGCCCGCCGGGTGGAGCAATTGGAAAAGGAAAACGCAACGCTCCGCCAGGAAAACGGCGGCTTGCGAACGGAAATGGACGGGATTGAAAAGCGGCTTTTGAAGCTGGAAAATGGCTCGGCGGGAACGGCGCAGAAATGAGGCGCAGGCTTTCGCCGCAGAATGTTCTTTGAAATTTTGGTTCGCTTTCTTTATGAACTATGAATTATGAACCAAGACGGACAAGGCTTTGATTGACAACGTTTTGCCTGTTCATAGTTCATAGCTCATAGTTCATAATTCAAAAACGGCTACCTTCGCTGGCATGAAAAAATTACCGGTCGGCGAGCCTTTCTTTTCCAACATCATTCGAGGCAATCAACTGTACGTTGACAAAACGGAACATTATCACCGGCTTATCAATACCGGGAAATACTATTTCCTTTCCCGCCCCCGGCGCTTTGGTAAATCACTGCTGATTTCCACGCTCCAGTCTTTGTTTTTGGGAGAAAAAGAGCTGTTCGAAGGACTTTGGATTTACGACAAGCACGATTTCGAGCCACGCCCGGTGATACTCCTTTCTTTCAACGATATAGATTTCAGAGAGCAGTCGCTGGAAACAAGCCTTTCCAACCACCTCGAGGGCATTGCTGCCAAGCATGGATTGACCCTTACGGAAGAGACGGCGAAGGAAAAATTCTCTGAGTTAATTCAAAAAATGGGCAAGGAGCGGCAGGTGGCGGTGCTGGTGGACGAGTATGATAAGCCCATTATTGACTACTTCGACAAAGTGCCGCAAGCGGTGGAAAACCGGGAAGTGCTGCGCAATTTTTTTGGCGTCTTGAAAGGATTGAACGTGGTGTCTCACCTACATTTCGTGTTTATCACGGGGGTTTCCAAATTCACCAAAGTCAGCCTGTTTTCAGAATTGAACCACCTGTCCGACATTACCATAGACCGGCGCTTTGCAGGCATGCTTGGCATCACGCAAGCAGAAATGGAGGCGAATTTTGCCGACCGTATCGAGCTTTTGCAACAAAAAATGGGCATGGAAAAACAAGCATTGCTGGACAGAATTAAAGAACAATACAATGGTTATTCCTGGGACGCCGAGACTTTGGTTTACAACCCGTTTTCGCTCCTTCGTTTTTTCGCCAGCGAGACTTTTGGCAATTATTGGTTCACCAGCGGCACGGCTTCTTTTTTAATTAAAGCATTTAAAACAAGCAATCAGCCCGTCGAGGCGCTCGAAGAAAAAGTTGTCACCGAGCCTTTTTTCGATAAATATGATGTCGAAAATTTCGACCTCTACTCGCTCATGTGGCAAACAGGATATCTGACTATTCGAAAAATCGAGGGAGGTTTTGACCAGACATGGTTTATCCTGGGTTTTCCAAACAATGAAGTACGCAATGCCTTCAATAACCAATTGCTTGAATTGTATGCAAACAAAACTAATAGCACTATTCAACCCATGTTGTATCATGCTCAAAAAGCCCTCCTGCAAGGCAATCCCGACGCATTTGTCAAAGAATTAAAAGCCATATTCTCCGATATTGCTTATGAAATGCACCCCAAAGACACCGGCAATTCCGAAAAATTATTCGCTCAATGGGAAGGCTTTTTCCAGGCAATTACTACGCTGACTGTCAAAGTATTGGGCGTTGGCGTCCAAGCCGAAGTCAGCAAATCGCACGGCAGAATTGACGCCATATTCGAGACGCCTCAATTCATCTATATCGTCGAATTTAAATTGGAAGACACCGCCGATAATGCTTTAAAGCAAATAAAAGACAAGCATTATCCCGCCGCATATTCCACCCGCCGCAAGCCCATTTTTTTAATCGGCATATCATTTAGCGCATCCACTCGAAATGTGAGCGATTATAAGTTTGAGAAATTGGAGCCAATGAATTAACGATGAAGCTGTCATCCGGAAAATCTCAACATCAATCGTCCTCGCAAGGCTGAAAACTAAACTTTGGGAAAATAGAGGCTGTTGAAACAAGAAGGCAACCCGGCTATATTTGCCGGCCTTGTTTTCAAAAGTTTTTCAACCATGAAAAAAATGTCGTTCGACCATATCAAACAGCAGCATCCCGACGAATGGATTTTGCTTGCAAACCCTGAATTTAAAGACAGCGAGATATTAAGCGGCAGCTTGCTTTTTCATCATCCTGACAAAAGGACGGTGCTTGCCGTTGCCCGGCAGGAATTTGAAAAGCATCCCATGATAAAAGTTGCTTTCACGGGTGAGCCTTCCCGGGTCTTGCGCCTCAACATTTACAGAGTTTTTGAAACAACATGAGCTATTCTTTTCAACGCAAAACGGAGGACGACCTGATTGTAATTTCAGCTTACTTGCTCGACCCTGTCAAAGGCTTGCGCTATCCTCTTTCGTTGGCTTTGGACACTGGCGCAAGCCATACGGTGGTTGACCTGAACATGCTTTTGATAGCCGGATATGGAAATAGTCTCCAATTGAGGGAAGACGTCAGAGTTCAGACAGCTAATAAAATTATTCCCGCAGACAAGGTGATTGTGAAAGAATTGAAAGTGCTCGAAAAAGCTATTCCCAATTTTGAAATAACCACTTACGACTTTCTCGCACAAGACGATTTGCTGGACTACGACGGCGTATTAGGCTTGGATTTTTTCGCCGGCTCACGATTGCTGATTGATTTTATCCAATCGGAAGTGCATTTGCTCTAAGTCTCCTTCTCCGGGCGCTTTTCTGCCCACCCTTTTTTCAAATTGGAACAAGTCTGCCAAACCTGAACCGCTCTGGCGGTAGTATTTCTTTTTCTCTTCTTTAGCCTAACTATTCAGCCGCTCCGAGATTTCGGAGCGGCTGAATAGTTATCCTTTTCCAGAAAGCGAACCGAATTTTCAAGTTGGTTTTCCCCAAAAAAACTGTCCAAATCATAGTCAATTCCAGGATATGGAACTGGCTTTTTCATCTCGCAACCTTCGATTTTCACCACCATGAAAAATAGACTTCCACACTTCCTCCCGCTCCTGTTTTGCCTGCTCGCAGGCGGCTCGGCGCAGGGGCAATCCAGCCCGAATTGCGCCACCGCCACCGACGACAACTTCCTGACCGGCGAGGTTTTTTTCAACTACGGCGCTGCTACCAATGCCTTCAACACGACGCAGCGCACCACTTTTTCCATCGGGCAACCCGTCATCAACGGGCATTTCGGGCAAGATTTTAATGGCGTTTTTGGCTTTTGGGCTCGCTTGCTTTTGCCGCCCGCTGCGCCTGTCGTGCTGGCGAGCGAGGGCGACCTGGAAGACCGGGTGCAGATTGACTGGAACCCCGACCCGCTCTCGCCCTCCGCCTCTGGCGGATACAAAATTTACCGCAACGGCAGCCTGCTCGCCTCGGTGGACGGGGAGACCTATTCCTTCCTCGATTTCAACGTGATTGCAGGCAAGTTTTACACCTACGAAGTGAGCGGCATCAACACTTTTGGCGAAGGCACGAGAGGCTCGGCGCTCGGTTTTTTGAACCCGAACGGCGTGGTCACCGGGCAGGTCAAATCGTTCAGCAGCAACCCGGTGCCGGGGGCGATTGTCACACTCTCGCCGACGCTCGGAACGGCGATTTCTTTCGACGGAACGGACGACATGGCTTTCGCTGAATACAATGCGGCGTATCCCCGAAACGAGTTTACCATTTCCGCCTGGGTCAAAATTGGCGACGGCAACGACGGGGCAGCCATTTTCGACCTCGGCAGCACGATTATCAAAAACTGGTGGCTGCACACGTTGCCTGCCGCCGACGGAAAGGGCATTCGCTTTGGCGTCGGGGAAGGCGCCCCAACGGAATTGGACTTTGTTTTCCCGGCGGCAACGGCAAGCGATTGGCACAATGTCGCCGCCACTTACAACGGCTCGATTTTGCTGCTTTACGTGGACGGTGAATTGGTTTCAACGGCGCCCAGCGGCATCGAGTCGGACAGCATTCCGCTCTATTTTGGCACAAGCTCCCCTTCAGGGGTCGGGGGTTTCTTCACCGGCAAGCTCGACGAGGTGCGCATTTTCAACCGCCAGCTTTCGCAGACGGAGTTGCAGATGTTCCAAAATCGCACCGTCGCCTCGAACATGGACAGGCTGGTGGACAACTGGAAATTTGACGAAGGCGTCGGCTCGAAAAGCTTCGACCAGGCTGCCACGAAACAAAAAGTCTATCTCTGCGGCGCAAGCTGGACGACCGACAAACCCAGCGTGGTGAACGCAGGCGTGACCGACGAGACCGGTTTTTACGAAATCGCAGGCGTGAATTATGGCGCCGGGCAAACCTTCACCGCCGTCGCCAGCAAGAGTTTTTATTTCAACCAAAGCCTCGAATTCAATGCGGCAAACCAGGACTACGCCCAACTCACCCAATTCGACCTGGCAGACAGCACGACCATCGAAATCACGGTCAAAAACTTCGACTTCCTCGCCACGCAGGCGCTGCTCTCCAAACAAGACGGGGCAATCTCCCTTTTTGACCTCGGCATTGACGCCGGGGAGGTTTATCTAATCATGGGCAAGACGGCGGGGATGTCCGAATACCACTCTTTCGGGCAGATAGGCATGGGCTTTCATCGCCTGACCATCGTGTTTCGCAGAATCGGACTCAACTCGGCGGAGGTGACTTTTTACAAAAATGGCACGCTGGTCAGCACGGAAACTTATACCAACGTGGCAGCCAGTTTTTCGAGCGCAACGCCCTGGCTTTTGGGCGGCTGGCACAACGACGCAGGCACCGGCGTTTGCTGCTATAATTTCACCGGACTGGAACTGGCTTTCGTTCAACCTGAACGTGCCCGACAAAAGCACGAACAACGTGCTCGGCAGCTTGCAAAATCCTGAAAATGGCTTGGTCAAAAGCCAGACGCAGTTCAGTCAATACCATTCAGGTTCAAGCAGTTGGCTCGGAACGCTTGCCACTTTGAGCTACAAAAGCATGTACCAGTTGAAGTCTGCTGCGCAAGACACCATTCGCTTAATCGGCTTGAAACTCAACGCCGACACGGTGAATATTCCAATCGCCGCAGGCTGGAATTGGATTCCGTTCCTGCCCAACGAGGCGCTGTCGCCCGACGAAGCTTTGGCAAGTTTGACGCCGCTGAACGGCGACATCGTGAAAAGCCAGACTGCTTTTGCGCAGTTCGTGGCTGGTTTCGGGTGGATTGGAAACCTCGATTTTTTGGCTTCGCCGAATGGGTATTTGTTGAAAATCAGCAATCCGGGCGTGTTGACGTACCCGGCGACTTTCACCGGCGGCGGCGGCAGCGAGGAGCGGGGCGCACCTTTCCGAAAGTTTCAAACTTTCGGAAAGGTTGGGACGACAACTAACGGTCTTTGGTCAGTTGACCCCAGCCAATTCGAGCATAGCATGAACCTGATTGCCGTCGTCGGCGAGGAAAATTTGCTGGCGGAAGGCGACGTGGTCGGAGCCTTTGCAGGCGACGAAGTGCGAGGCGGCAACGAGGCAATTTGGGTCGAGCCGATGCAAAATTGGCTGGTGTTTTTGACCGTCTACGCCAACGGCGAAAGCGAGGAAATCACCTTCAAATGCTACGACTCCTCCGCCGAGGACATCCACCGTTTGAATGAAAAACTGCCTTTCGCCATTGACCTGGTGCAAGGCACGGTGGACGCTCCGCAGGTGCTGACTTTGCAGGAAAGCACTGGCACTGAGGAAATTAGAGGCGGCGGCTGGCTGGAAGTTTATCCGAACCCGGCGAGCGATTTTGTCTTCGCCGCCTTCGGTTCGGCTGGCGGAGAGACGGCGGTGGTTCGCATTTCGGATGGCTTGGGCAGGCTGGTGGAAAGACTGGAAGTGCCTGCCGTTGCTGGCTTGAACGTGGTAAAATGGCAAACGGGCGGCGTGGCGACTGGCTCGTATTTCATCACTTTGACTTGCGGTGGACAGACCATCACCAGGCGCATTTCGATTTTGAAGTAGCCCAAAGGTGTCACCTGGTTTTTGGGTGCTGGCAGTGAAAAATTGAAAATTTTTCACTGCCAGCACCCAAAAACCAAGTGATTCCTTTTTGCCCGAACCTTTTATCAAAAAAGCCGTGCGGCAACCTCCATTGCCGCATGGCTTTCCTTTTTTAAGCCGTGCCGCAAAAGAACAAATCCCAATTCCGACCTTTCCCCCTCAATAACAGCAAATGCAGCACTACTCCACGCTTTTCACTTTCCTGTTGCTGCCCCTCCTCCTTTTTTCTCAAGCTCCGCCGCTCGAGCGCATCGGCATCGCCCAAGGCTTGTCGCAAGGTTTCGTCACCTGCTTGCTGCAAGACAGCGAAGGCTTCCTCTGGGCGGGCACCCAAAACGGGCTGAACCGCTTCGACGGGCATCGCTTCAAAGTCTTCCGCAACGACCCTTTCGACTCGCTTTCCCTGTCCACCAATTTCATTTTCTCGCTTTGCGAAGCGGGCGACTTCCTGCTCGTCGGCACCTCCGCCAACGGGCTGAATATTTTTCACAAAAAAACGCAGCGGTTTTTCCGCCTGCCTGCGAGCGGCTATGCCGATGAAACCTCGGCGGCAAACGCCCGGCGGCTTGAAAATGCCAGCATTCCATTCCATCACTTTTGATGAAGAGGGCAACCTTTGGTTGCAAGCAAATTGGAAGGGCAACAAAGTCTGGTTGAGCCAAATCACGTTTCCCGCAAACTTTTGGGAAAACTTGTCGCAAAGCGGGATGCCCGGCAAGCTGAAATTGCGGGAAGTGAAGCTGAAAGACGAGCAGTTTTTTTGGAAGTTTTTCCTCTCGATACAAGATAAAAGCATCGTGGTCTTCAAACACGGCGAACCGATAGTCTGGAGCGAAAACTCGAAAATTTGGCAGCCATTGACGCCATCTATTTCCTTTTGCGAAGCATTGGTGGAATGCAAAACCTTGTCCGGCAATTTCTGGCTGGACGAAGCGGGCAGGCTTTGGAATTTCAACGAAAGCCTTTCTCCTGTCGCCAATTGGAGCGCCACCTTGCCCGAAGGCACTTTGGTTTGGAAGCTCGAAGGCAATCGAACGAAGGCTTTTCCCATCCTTGGCGCTGCCAGTCTTTCCGATTTTGCCGCTCCGCTTTGGACGATTGAAGACGCCGACTCTCGCTGCCTTTTGTTCGACCGCTCCGGCAACACCTGGCTGACCGCCGATGCTTACGGCTTGCTGAAAATCAGCTTTCAGGCAAACCGGTTTCGGACGGTTTTTCCGCAGGAGTCCATTTCAGGTGTGCCTGTTGCGACGCCCGGCGGGAACATCGTCTGGCACGTTGCCGGCGGTGGTGGCTTGCGTTTTTTGAATGACAAGGATGCAGCTTTGAAACAAGGCTTGGAGCAAATTAAGGCAAAGAACCAGGTGACCGATTGCCTGCTTGCGCTCGATAAAAACGGCGACTGCTGGATGTTCGGCATGGGTAAAATGGGACAGGTTTTTCTCAGCAAAACCAATGCTCGCACCGGCAACAGCCAAGACTGGAAGTTGCCTTTTTTCATGTACAACCAGAGCAATTTTGCCTTCGACGAGGAAGGCAAAGTATGGCTGCCATTGGACAGGCAATTAATTCGTTTCGACCCGGCGACCGGAAAATGGACTGCTTTCGATTACAGCCACCTCGTGCCGGAGGGCAGCACCGTTTTTTCAATTGCAAAAACGCCCGACGGCTCGTGGTGGCTCGGCACGGAAAACGGCTTGGTACAAGCGAAACCAAATGCCATTCAACAGTTTGATTTTCAATTGTTCACGCCAAGCGCCTTGAACCGAAGCGGTCTGAATTGCAGCCACATTTCAAGCCTGCTCGCCGACCCGGCAGACCCCAACTTGCTCTGGCTCGGCACAAAAGGCGGCGGTCTGAACCGCCTGGATTTGCGCACGGGTAAGTTTTCTCATTTCACTTCAAAAAATGGCTTGCCCGACGACGTGGTTTATGGCATCCTGGCTGACGAGGAGCGGCGTCTTTGGCTCAGCACCAACCGGGGGCTGGTTTGTTTCAATCCCGCCACTGGCTCGATGAGAAATTACCGCCAGGCAGACGGCTTGCAAGACGACGAGTTCAACACCTGGGCTTTTGGAAATTCCGATAGCTATCGGAAGAACGGCGAGCTGATGTTTGGCGGCGTCAAGGGCTTGAATATGTTCGACCCGAAAACCATTTCGGACAATCCGCACAAGCCCGGCGTTTTAATCACCGGCTTGAAAATCAACAATTTGCCTGTCGAAGCGAGGGACAGTTCCGGCATTTTGAAACAGGCTATCGAGTTTACGGAGCGAATCGTTTTGCCGTATTCCAGGAACAACGTAACGCTGGAATTTGCGGCGCTCGAATTCACCGCTCCTTCCAAAAACCGCTACCGCTACCATTTGCAAGGCGCTGAAAAAGCAGGTGCGCACGAAAGCAACGACCCGCAAGCCGTTTATCTAAACCTCCAGCCCGGCACGTACACATTTATAGTTTATGGCTCGAACAACGACGGCGTCTGGAGCGACGCACCTGCCCGGCTACAAATCAAAATCCTGCCGCCCTGGTATCGCCATTGGCTGGCGTATCTCGCCTACCTGTTGGCGCTCGGCGGCTTGGTTTTTTGGTACGTCCGCCTTCGGGAAAACAGGTTGAAACTGCAACGGCAGCTTGCGTTGGAGCAAAAGCAAGCCGAGCACGACCAGGAAATGAACCGCCTGAAATTGGAAGAATTTGCGCAGCGCCTGCTCGAAAAATCGCACCTGCTGGAAAGTTTGCAGGAACGGGTGCAGGCGGAAAAGGAGGTCGGCGATGCGCAGTCAAATCAGTCGGCGGACGTGACGAATCTTTACAAAAGCAATCTTTTCACCCACGATGACTGGGAAAATTTCCGGGAGCTTTTCGAGCGGGTACACCCGGGTTTCATGGCGCAAATCGCCCACCGCTTGCCGCAACTTTCGCCTGCCGAAATTCGCCTGGTGCTTCTGACCAAGATGGGATTGAAAACTACGGACGCTGCCGCCATGCTCGGCATCTCGCCGGAAAGCGTGAAGAAAACCCGCCACCGGCTGCGCAAGAAACTGTACTTGCAAGACCAGGCGCTGGAGGATTTGCTGGGGTCTTTTTGAGATGAAAAAAGTGTGTTTTCTGCGCCTACATTTGCCGGAACGATGAGAGTGCTGAACTTGGACATTTTGAAGGAAGGGTTGCCAGGCATCACGCCTGCGAGGGGAGCCTATTTTATGGAAGCGGCAATTGTCAGCTTACTCAAAAAAGGCTTTTCATCAGGAATAAAACTGAAAGTAGCCGGAGATTTTGAGGAAGAATTTGTCGTAGTCTGGTCGCACAAAATGAGCGAATCAGCACTGGCAACCTGGAAGGACGAAAACAATTATACAAGCATTGGCGCAGTGGCACTTGCTATTTTACTGGTTGAACAATTGCTTCATTTCGTGTTGTTTGAAGAAAGTCTCATCGGAACAGGCATTGACTTCTGGATGAATAGGAAGGATGGGGGGCAGGATGAAATAACCTATTCGGAAAGGCAAGCCAGGCTGGAAGTTTCCGGCATTTCGAAAGAAGCGCCAGGAAACACCGTGAATATGCGAATTCAACAAAAAAAGAAACAAATTGCGGCTTCGGACAATACTGAGTTACCAGGATGGATTGTGATTGTTGAATTCGCTACACCAAAGTCGAAAATTATCAAGAAATGAATATTGTCAGAGCTACTCATAATGCTGCCATGGACACCGCCACGCTTGGCGATGTTTCCATAGGAAAAGGGTTTTACGAAAAAGCCCCGGAATATTACAAACAAGCGCTTGAATTGGAAAAAATGGCAGCTTTCATGACCTCCGCCTCCGATGATGACCCCATACCGCATTTTATCCTCCTGCGCAGCGCTGCCGCTCTCGCCCTGCGGGCGAAGCTCTTCGAGGAAAGCGAGCGCCTCATCGAAATCTGCCTTGCCGAAAACCCGCCCGCCTTCATCCGCAAGGACTTGGCAGACATCGCCGAACTCATCCGCCAGGATAGAAACGGCGAACTGAAACAACCGGAAACCCCGCTCGAAATCGAAGGCATCCTGACCAACATTCTCGCCGAGGAAAATCAAATTACCGTGAAAAGTCCCACCCTGTCTCAAAGCTTCCTGCTGGTCGTGCCGAAAGACCGGATGCACGAAATCGTCAAAAAACACTGGTCAAAAAAAGTAAACGTCGTCGCCCGGCAGACGCCGCATGGCGTCATGGTGCTGGAGAAAATCAGCGCAGCAGCGTAGTTTTTTCACTTTATGTTTCTTCCAACCGATTGAATGCCAATCCGTTAATCCTGCCTTTTTGTTTTGTCCACTTTTTTGTCACCCCCCCTTTTCTTGCCGTTCCGAGTGGCTCGAACCTACCTTTCCGCCACATTCAACCACCGCACCATGACTTGGGAATCAAAAGCAAAAGCAGGCGAAAAAAACCTCCGAGCCGCTGACCTGGAGGACGCCAACCTGGAGCAAACAGACTTGCACGAGGCTGATTTGCAAAAGGCAAACTTGCAGGACGCCGCCTTGCAGGACGCCGACCTGTCCGATGCGAACCTGATGGAAGCGGACTTGCAGCGGGCAGTTTTAATTCGAGCCAAAATGGCTGGGGCAAACCTGCAACGGGCAAACTTGAAAAGGGCATTTCTGCAAGGCGCAGACCTGCGGGGAGCGGATTTGACAGGGGCGGATTTGACCGGCGCTTTCATGACCGACCCCGGAACGACGGGCGTTGATTTTGGCTGGGCAAGGTTGCAAGGAGTCGTGGTGGGTTGATTTTCAACGAAATACGGATTTGTCCACTTTTTTGTCACCCCCTCTTTTTACCGAAAAAATCCGGCGGTTTCCACTTTTGCCGCTGTCTTCTTGAAAGTTGATAAGGGTTGATGAAGGTTGATAAAGGTTGATGAGCATCAACCTTTATCAACCTTCATCAACCCTTATCAACCATCAATTCATTGTCCCTTCTTAATTCCGGTTACGATTTCGGTCTCATCATCGTAGCCCGACCCCTTTCCCAAATTCGATAAAACTGCACATCAAGTCCCGATGGCTATCGGGATGAGTTCGCCCTGGCGCTGCTGGGCGGGCAAGTTATTCCATTGCCGCTTCTGCCCGTTGCGACTGGGCAGCGAGGGCTGACTTCATTCGGTCGCTGCTTATCAAAATTCATTTTGAGATGAAGAACTTTTCCTTGTTTCCAAAGCAACTTGCCGCCTGGCGGCGGCTTCTCGGCGTGACGGCTTTGCTGCTCGCCTTCACTTTTGCCAAAGCGCAGTACGCTCCGGTGGTGGTGAATGGAAGCGCCTGCTCTGCCGATGGCACTTACGTTCCGTTTGGTGAAGTTGACGGCAAACCTTCTTTCTTAAATTTTTTGACGTTTCAGGCTATTCAATGGAGCTCAGGTGTAGGTGCCTGGAGTATTTATGATATAAACACCCAGCAGGCATTTTATTCCGCTTTTGCTGACACGCCCCTCCCACCTTGCGCTGGCTGGATTGACCTCTATGGTTTTTGCGGAGCTATAACTGTCACTGGCGGCTGCACGGCTCCCTGCACGTCCGTCACCTGGTACGCCGACTCGGATATTGACGGTTACGGCGACCCGAACAATACCACGAGCGCCTGCGACCAGCCCCCAGGCTACGTTGCGGACAACACCGACTGCAACGACACCGATGCCGACATCAATCCTGGCGAAACGGAAATCTGCAACAACCGGGACGACAACTGCAACACGCAAATAGATGAAGGTCTTCCGCAAAGCACCTTCTATATTGACAATGATGGAGAGGGTTACGGCGACCCGAACAATTCCATCAGTTCCTGCTTCCAGCCACTAGGCTAC
>CAZHLB010000012.1:0-25503 GCA_964533005.1 uncultured Saprospiraceae bacterium | reverse complement strand
ATTTTTAATTAATATTATTAAATTCAAAATTGGGTTCTCCCTTTTTTTTGCCTTTCTACTTTTTACTTCACTTTTGACTTTTGCCTTTTTACTTTTTACTTCAGGAAAATGAAAATATCCAACCGAACAATTGCCCTCCTGGTCAGCCTGCTGCTCATCGTGGCGCTGTTTTATTGGTTTTCCAACATCGTGACTTATGCGCTGATTGCCTGGGTCGTTTCAATGATTGGGCAGCCGCTGTTCCGATTTTACAGCAAAAACGTGCGCATCGGCAAATACCGGGCAGGCGAAAACGTCGCCGCACTGCTCACTTTGCTCACCTTTTTTCTTGCCATCGGACTGTTGTTCATGCTGTTTTTGCCGCCGCTTTTCCGGCAGGTGAACAACTTGGCGCACGTGGATTACGCCGCCCTCTCCCGCACCCTCCAACAGCCTTTGCTCAACCTGCAAAACTGGCTCGTCAGCTACGGCATCATCACCCAGGACGTGTCGCTGGAGCAGCAACTCCGGCAAGGCTTGACGAAGTCTTTCGAGCCTGCTTTCATCAAAAATTACGTGAGTTCCGTGCTGACAACGGCGGGAAATATTGGCGTCACCATTGGCTCGGTGGTGTTCATTTCCTTCTTTTTTTTGAAGGAACGAGGCTTGTTCGTCAATTTTTTGGCGGCGCTGATGCCTACGCAATACGATGAAAAAGTCAAACACGCCATCAACGATATCGCCAAAAACTTGAGCCTTTACTTTCGGGGGCTGGTCTTGCAACTGCTTGCCTTTGCGCTCACCGTGACCATCGCCCTTTGGATTTTGGGCGTGAAAAATGCCTTGCTTATTGGCTTTTTCGCTGGCTTGCTCAACATCGTGCCTTACGTGGGCCCCATTATCGGCGCTTTGTTCGGCGTGGTCTTCACGATTTCTTCCAACCTCGACCAGGATTTCTATTCCTATATATTACCGATGGTGTTGAAAGTGCTCGCCGTGTTTTTTGGCGCTCAGTTGCTGGACAACAACATCACGCAACCGCTCATTTTTTCGAATACCTTGAAGACGCACCCGCTGGAGATTTTTTTCGTGGTGCTGATGGGCGCACAAATCGGCGGGGTGATGGGGATGGTGCTGGCGATTCCGGGGTACATGGTTGTGCGGGTGGTTGCGGCGGTGTTTTTAAGCGAGTTTCATATCGTGCAGAATTTGAGGGAGAGGATGAGCGGAAGGGAAAGTTAGTAAACCACCTTGTCTTGTTTCACCCGCCACTCCTCAAACGCAGCCAACGCCTCCTCCCTCAAAATTTGCACTGCCGGTATCCTCCGCTCCTCGTGCGGCAACTCCATCTCCCGGTAAATAAAATCATCATCGAAAGCAATCGCGGCAGCGTCCTCCCGGGTACAGGCAAAGAAAATTTGCTTCGGTCTCGCCCAATAAATTGCGCCGAGGCACATCGGGCAAGGCTCGCAAGAAGTGTACAAAATGCAATCGTCCAATTGGAAATGCCCCAGGCGGCGGCAGGCGTCCCGGATGGCGACGATTTCTGCATGAGCAGTCGGGTCATTGCTGGCTGCAACCTGGTTGTTGCCTTTGCCGATGATTTCGCCGTTGCGCACCACGACCGCTCCGAAGGGCCCACCCTCTCCGTTTCGCATTCCCTCGAAAGCCAGGCGGATGGCTTGTTGCATAAATTTTTGATGCTCCATAAGTTGCTGGATTTGAAGGGGTAAGTTAGGAAAAGACCAAAATTAACCACTTGTTAACCTGATTTTGTAACCCCGCCAAACAACCTTTCGTCACCTTTGCACTCCTTTCGACGAAAATTGGCTTCTTGCCCAGCCACTTGTTAAGGAGTCTTTACCGATTCAGGTTTGGACTGAATTTTGGAAAACTCAACCAGTTTTAATTTTGGAAGCGAGGCAATTTTTTCGGGTTTCTGAAATTAAATTTGGAAGCGTTCATTTTCCTCCGGTTCAGCCTGCCTGCAAAGGGGAATATCAAATCAACCCAGCCATTTGAAAACGCTTCCCCACAGTCCTATTCGGTAATGCTTGAAACTTAAGTTCGACTGTATCAAAACCAAAATCATCATGATTACCCGATTGAAGCACTTTGCACTGGCGATGGTCGCCGGGCTTGTTCTATTTAGTTTTTATCCTGCCTCGCCTTCTCATGCGGAGGAACCGCAGCAGGAATACATTCCGCACTCCGGTCAGAGCGTTTTCGACGTGCTGAACCAGGAGGAAATGATGGAAATCACGCTTGTGGCAGAACTGGACTCGCTTATCCAGGTGCGAAACTCAGACAAGTTTCGCCCAGCCACCTTTAGTTATGAAAACAAAGATGGCGTCCGGCACACCTGGCAAATCAAAGTGAGACCCAGGGGAAAGTTCCGCCGCCAGATTTGCGACTTCCCGCCGCTGAAGCTCAAATTTTCCAAAGACGAGTTGGAAGCGGCAGGCTTGGAGGGGTTCAACGACATGAAACTCGTGACGCATTGCATGGATGAGCGGGAGGTTGGCAGCGAGTTGGTGTTGCGGGAATACCTCGCTTACAAATTGTACAATGTATTGACGCCCAACAGTTTCCGGGTGCAATTGGTCAAAGTGACCTACCGGGACAGCAAGGACAAGGGCAGAAAAATCACCCGCCTGGGCTTCCTCCTGGAGGACGAAAAGCAACTCGCCCAACGCATCGGCGGCGAGCAGGTGGACACGATGGGGTTGGCGGCAGAACGGTACATTCCTTCGCAGGAAAAAATCGCCTCGATGTTCCAATTCATGATTGGCAACACCGATTGGGACTACCGGATGCTCCGCAACGTGACCTTTTTCAGGACGAGCGGCGGCAAACTGGCGCCCGTGCCCTACGATTTCGACTTTTCAAACCTTGTTGGGGCATCTTATCGCCGCCCGAATGCTGACTTGAAACAAACGGGGGCGATGGAGCGGATTTACATGGGTCAGTCCAAATCAGCGAGAGAGCTGTATTCGACTTTCAGCTATTTCAGAACCAAAAAAGAAGCGTTGCTGGACGTTGTGCGCAATTTCCGGTTTTTGGATAGTGACAGCCGGGATGGGTTGGATCTGTATCTGGAGGAATTTTTTGACCTCATCCAAGACGAGGAAACGGCACAGCGAGGATTGTTTGAAAGGAATAGTGCGGAGAGACTTTCGAGGTAAGCGGTGGCATGGTTTTTAAACAACGGCAGTGATGGAGGCGGCGAAAACTGCCCTTCCATCCCGCAGCAACGCAAACAGGCAGTTTTTTCATACTAATTCAATTTTGGCGGGGCGTCTCTTTTGGACGCCCTTTTTTATTTAACACATAGTCACATAAAGGCACATAGTTTTTTGAGAATCAGCCTTCTATGTTTTCTATGTGACTATGTGTTTAATAAAAACCGCCCTGAGTTAGCACATTATTTATCGTTGCGCCGCTCCTCCGACTTGCACAGAACCGTTCTCGGTTTTCAATTGCAAAAACTGGCTGGAGCCATTCGTGATTTCAATGACCGTCGGTTCGCTCGTGATTTCAAACGGCGACTTGTTGCCCGCCTCGCCGACCACCTCGAAGCAGACTTCGTACATTTTCACGCCGTCGGGCTTGCTCAAGCCTCGCAGTTGCTGGTCGTACCAGGAAAAAGTCAGGACGCCTTGCTCAAAGACCAGGCTCGTCCCGAAGTTATTGGCGGACAAACCCGGCAAGCCAAATCCACGCACTTCCTTGAATTTCAAGACTTTGTTGTCCCACTTCATGCTGTATTGCATGGACAGGATTTGCTCGAAACCTGCCGCTTTTAGCTCGACGCAAACTTCTTTGCCCCTATCGCCGGAAACGTTGGAGGCGGAAATGGTCAGCGCCGGAACAGGTGGAATTTCATAAACCGCCGTCGGCACGAAGCGGTCACGCTGCGGCAAATAGTGCGTCGGCGGCGTGTAGGTGAAGGCGGACATCACGACCACCAGGAATATCAGCAAGGCTTGAAGCAATTTGTGTTTCATGATTGAAATTGAGTGCAGCAGAGCGGCGTGGTTTTGAAATAGTTTTTTCCAAAAGCACCCCACCCTGCATTCTATTTTCTTGCGAAACGCTAAAAATGAATTCAGGTTACTTCACCTCCACCAAACCGGCTTCCGGTTTCAACTGAAGAAATTGCTCGGCGGCATTCGTGATTTCCACCACCGTCGGCGAGCCGGTAAACTCAAAAGCCGATTTGCTGCCGGGCTTGCCGATGACCTCGAAGCACACTTCGTACAACTTTTCGCCGTCCGCTTTCGTGATGCCTTGCAGTTGTTGGTCGTACCAGGAATAGGTGAGCAAGCCGTGGCTCCCCGCTCCTTGCATTCCAAAATTTTGAGCCGACAGGTCGGGCAAATTGAAGCCTTTCACTTCTTTGAATTTCAGCACGTCCTTGTCCCACTTCATCGTGAATTGCATGGAAAGGATAGCGGTGAAATCTTTTGCCATGACCGGAACGCAAACCTGGCTGCCCTTCGATGCTGCCTGGCTGGAGGCGGCGAGGGTGAGCGAAACTCTGCTTGCGGGTTGCGAAGATGCAGGTGTGGCAGAGGTCGCCGGTGGAGCAGGTTGGAGCGTGGTTGCGCTGGTGGAATCGGAAGTGTCACTGCCGCAGCTACAGGTGAAAATGACGAGCAGAACAATGGCGAAAAGAGCGGGAAAAATGCTTGCAACTCTTTGAAAGAGAAGGATTTTCATGAACCGGGATTTTGATTTTGTACTTGAAAATGGAGGCGCAAAGGAAGGGCAAAAATCGCTGTCTCCGGGCAAAATTTTGAACCCGCAAATGGTTTTGCTTTAGTGAAACAAAGACTCAAGTTTTATTCTTTCGAGCTTGAGGCAAGCTCAAAGGAAAATTCAATCTGAATAACTCAAACAAGCAAATTTTGACCTTTAATTTTTAACCCGGCATGGAAATCCAAATTTCAAGATTGTAATCCCTTCCTTTCTCAAAACAAACTTTACTTTTAGCCCGCAATCGCCATCCGGGCAATCACTCTCCCCTTTACTGCTCATCCCCCCATTGAAATTCAAGACTTATTCCCAGCAAAATCAAGCTCATTTTCCATCTTAATTTCTCTCGTTAAATCACCTATTCATGAAGCGTTCTTTACTTTTTCTGACTCTCGGTTTGCTGGCAAGCCAGCTTGCCTTTGCCCAGCTTCCTCCCGGAAGCACCGCTCCTAACTGGACGTTGTCCGACATCAACGGCGTCTCACACACGCTGTACGACATCCTCGACCAAGACAAAGTCGTTTTCATGGACTTCTCCGCCACCTGGTGCGGTCCATGCTGGAACTACCACCAGACGGGCGCTCTGGAAAACCTGTACGAACAGTACGGACCTCCCGGCACCAACGAATTGCGGGTTTTTATGATTGAAGGCGACAACGCCACCAATGTGGACTGCATTTACGGCTTGCCCACCTGCGTCGGCGGAACCCTCGGCGATTGGACGGCGGGCACGCCCTACCCAATCATTGACGACGCCAACGAATCGCTCAACGGTCCGTACAACATCAACTATTTCCCGACCATCTACGGCATCTGCCCCGACCGCACCATCACGGAAACCGGGCAGGTCGGCACAGCGGCTCAGTATGCTTTTGCTCAAGCCTGCCCTGCGCTTCCGCCCAATGGCGAGGTGGTCAGCGTGACCGACGTGCTTTGCAATGGCGCAAATACCGGCTCCATCATCATCACGGCAAGCGGTATCTACCCGCCTTTCACTTTTGCCTGGAGCAACGGCGCTTCAACGCAAAACGTGGCAAACATTCCTGCGGGTACTTATTCCGTGACCATCACTGGCACGAATGGCGGCACCAAGGAATTGGGGCCCGTTCTCGTCAGCCAGCCTACTTTCCCGGTGAGCGTCGAACTGGTGCAAACCACCCCGGCAGGTTGCAACGGCATCCTCGGCTCGGCAGAGGTTTACGGGCAAGGCGGCACCGGAAACATCAACTTCCTCTGGAACAATGGCACTAACACTCCTCAAAATTACAACCTGCCGCCGGGCACGTACAGTGTGACCGCCACCGACGTAAATGCCTGCACGGCAAGCCTTGCGAATATCATCGTCCAAGAAGCGCTCTTGCCAATTGCGGAAGCCAATGCGCCCTCTGGCATCACCTGTACAAACAGCACGGTGACCCTCGACGGCGATGGCTCGACCATCGGCGGCTCGATTTATTACTTATGGACAACCGCCAACGGGCACATCGTTTCCGGCGCAAATACCTTGAGCAATTGCGTAGTTGACCAGGCTGGCAACTATACTTTGACGGTCAGCGACGGTGTCAGCACTTGCTCGGCTTCCGCCACCACCGTCGTCGGCGCCAACACCACTGCGCCGACTGCAAACGCAGGTCCGGCGGGTGCTTTGAACTGCACCGCTTCCAGCCTCAACCTCTCCGGCTCAGGCTCGACGGGCAGCAATTTCAGCTACCTCTGGACGACCGTCGGCGGCAACATCGTCTCCGGTGCAACTACCCTGACGCCCCTCGTGAACGCTGCCGGCAGCTACACGCTGAAAATTACCAACAGCGCCAACGGCTGCACCAGCACCTCCTCCACCAGCGTCAGTTCGAGCACCACACCGCCCAACGTCTCGGCTGCTGGCGGAACATTGACCTGCACTGCGAACTCCGTCACCTTGAGCGGAAACTCATCCACCGGCGGCGTCACCTACGCCTGGACGGGCCCGAACAACTACAACTCGAACCAGCAAAATCCAACCGTTGCCAACGCAGGAACTTACACGCTGACCGTGACCAATCCTGCCAACACCTGCACCGCTTCCGCCAACGCAGAGGTTGCGCAAAACACGACTCAGCCCAACGCTTCCGCCGCAGGCGGCTCAATTACTTGCGTCAATTCAACCGTGCAATTGGCTGGCAATTCCTCCACTGGCGGCGCAACTTTCGCCTGGGCAGGACCCAATAATTATGCCTCCAACCAGCAAAATCCGACCGTGAACGAGTCTGGAAATTACGTCCTCACCGTCACGGGTCCCAATGGTTGCACCCAGACGGCTGCCGCCATCGTGGCGCAAAACACGACGCCACCAGTCGCCAGCGCAGGCGGCAATGGCTTGCTGAATTGCAACGCTTCGTCGGTCGTGCTGAACGGTTCCGGCTCCTCGTCGGGCGCTCAGTTTGGCTATTTGTGGACGACCACGAACGGCAATATTGTCTCCGGTGGAAACACTCTGACACCAACAGTGAACGCTGCCGGAAACTACAACTTGCTGGTTTCCAATACTTCCAACGGCTGCACCAGCACTTCCGCAACGGCAGTCACCCAGACGCCCGTTGTCACCGCTGCCATTTCTTCCAGCGCAAACGTTAGCTGCTTCGGCGGCAACAACGGCGCTGCCAGCGTCGCCGCAGGCGGTGGCAACAACTCGTACAGCTATGCCTGGAGCAATGGCGCAAACACGCCAGCCGCCTCCAACCTCGCCGCCGGAACCTACTCGGTGACCGTCACCGACGGGGAAAATTGCTCCGCTTCGCAAAGCGTGCAAATCAGTGAACCGACGGAGTTGACGTTGAATGCAACGAGCAATGCCCAATCCGCCCCCGGCGTCAACGACGGCAGCGCAACTGCCAACGTCAACGGCGGCGCAGGCAACTACTCGTACAATTGGAGCAACGGCGCAACCACCGCCACGATTGAAAACCTGTCGCCAGGCGAATATTTCGTCACCGCCACCGACGCCAACGGATGCTCTGAAAGCGAAGCGGTGACCGTGAATGTCTTCGGCTGCGCAGTCCAAACCACGACTTCGGCGCAAGACGTATCCTGCAACGGCGCAAACGACGGCGCTGCCAGCATCAGCCTGAACAACTCCGTCGAGCCTGTCAGCTTCACCTGGTCGAATGGCGAAACCACGCAGCAAATCAGCAACCTTGCCCCCGGCGACTACATCGTGAGCGCCACCGACGGCAACGGCTGCGACGTGGTCGCTTCGGTTGAAATCGAAGAGCCAGCGCCCCTCGCCGCCAACGCCACCACCACCGGTTTGACCGCTGCCGGAGCCAACGACGGCACGGCAACCGCCAACCCAACCGGTGGCAACGCCACGTTCACCTACCTCTGGAGCAACGGCGAAACCACGCAGCAAATCACGGGCTTGGCTTCCGCCAACTACACCGTGATTGTCACCGACGCCAACGGCTGCACCTCGGTGCAAACCGTGCCGGTCGCTCCGTTCGGTTGTTCCGCAGTTGCCACCATC
Organism: uncultured Saprospiraceae bacterium; assembly: GCA_964533005.1. Lineage (GTDB taxonomy): Bacteria > Bacteroidota > Bacteroidia > Chitinophagales > Saprospiraceae > UBA6168. The sequence continues at coordinate 17,264 of CAZHLB010000012.1, read as the reverse complement.
ACGGCTACGAGCATCAGTTGCAACGGCGCAAACAATGGTCAGGCAACGGCAACGCTGGCAGGCGGCTTGTCACCTTATAATTATGAGTGGTCGAACGAAGAAACCACCGCCACCATCGCCAACCTCACGCCCGGCACGTACTCGGTGACCATTTCCGACGCCGTCAACTGCCCTGCCATCGCTGAGGTGACCATCCTCGAACCGGCAACCCTTGCCGCACAAGTGACTGCCCAAGCCAATGCCGATTGCGGCGAAACGAATGGCATGGCGACCGTCACGGCAATGGGCGGCACCGGCGTCTATGTCTATACCTGGTCAAATGGCGCAACCGGCGAAACGGCAACAGGTCTCGCCCCTGGCAGTTATTCGGTAGCGGTTTCCGACGCCAATAGTTGCCAGACGCAAGTCGCAATTGACATCACGGTGGACGACAACCAACCGCCTGTCGTTGCTACGCAAAACCTGACCGTTGCGCTCGACGCCAACGGGACGGCAAGTGTCACCGCTTCGCAAGTGGACAACGGAAGCGCCGACAATTGCGGCATCGCCAGCATGAGCCTCGACGCCAGCAGTTTCAACTGCAGCAGCCTCGGCGAGCACACCGTGACGCTCACCGTCACCGACGTCGCAGGCAACGTCAGCAGCGGAACGGCTACCGTGACAGTGATGGACAACACCATCCCGACCATCATCGTGAACGACGTCGTGGTTTCGCTGAATGAAAACGGCGAGGCGACCCTGACGCCGGAAATGATTGACAACGGCAGCAGCGACAACTGCGGAATCGTGGAGAAAAAATTGGACGTGACCACTTTGACCTGCGCCAATTTGGGTCAAAATGCAGTCGTGCTGACGGTCACCGATGCCAGCGGCAACAGCAATTCCGGCACGAGCATCGTCACGGTGAAAGATGAAATGGCTCCCGTGCCGACTTGCCCCGGCGACTTGGTTTTGCCCGCTTGCGACCCGGTTGCCGAGTACAACATTTCTGTCACCGACAATTGCGACGCAGTGACTTTCACGCAAACTGCAGGTTTGCCGACCGGCTCGACGTTCCCGGCGGGTCAGACGCTGCAATCTTACACTTTCACCGATGGCAGCGGCAACGTTTCCACGTGCAGCTTCAACGTGAAAGTGCCTGAGAACATGAGCGTTGCAACGAACGTGACCAACGTGCTTTGCGCAGGCGACGCCAACGGCAACGTTTCGACGCAGGTGGCAGGCGGTTCGCAAGGCTACACTTACCTGTGGAGCAACGGCGCAACCTCGCCTTCGCTGGAAAATGTGGCTGCCGGAAATTATTCGGTCGTCGTCACTGACCAGGATGGCTGCACGGTTTCTGGCAGCGCTTCGGTCACCGAACCGGCAAGCATCTCGACCGCAGTCGTCAACATTTTACCGGAGGTGAACGGGCAGTCGAATGGCGCAATTGACGTGACCGTGAGCGGCGGCGTTCAGCCTTACGAATACCAGTGGACGAATGCAGGCGGCACCGTGGTGGGTACGCAGGAAGACATTTCCGGCTTGCCCGCAGGCACGTACACTTTACACGTCACCGACGCCAACGACTGTGTTGCCGACCATGCTTTCACCGTCCAAGCCACCACCGGAACGAATGATTTCGACCTGAGCAGCCACCTTCGCCTTTTCCCCAACCCGACCACCGGACGGGTGACTTTGGAACTGGAAGGCGCAACTGTACAGGAAGCTGGCATCCAGATTTTCGACCTGACCGGCAGGCTCGCCACGAGTTATCCGCAAGCCGACCTTAGCACCGGCAAACATGAAATGGACTTGCGCTCGTTGAGCAGCGGGGTTTATTTCGTGGAGGTTTTGGTGAATAACCAGGTGGTTGTCAAGCGGTTGGTTATCGAATAGGCTCCATTTTTAGAGGTGACACCTTTTAAAAAGGTGTCACCTCTAAGCCAACCGGAAATAAAAAAGCCTCGAGGACTGTATTTTCCTCGAGGCTTTTGTTTTTGAGTAAATTTTCAATCGGATTGAAAATTGAATGCGCTCGGTTATCTCATCAATTGCAAGTCGCCTTTAAATATTTCCGTTTCGCCATTCAAATAAGCCACTTCAACCAGGTAAGCATAAGCACCCGACATGGAATTCTTTCCATTAAAAAGGCCATTCCAGCCTCGTGCGCCGGGCATGAAATGCTGGTCGGAAAAGACTAATTCGCCCCAGCGGTCGAAGATTTTTAAGGAAAGCACCTCACCGACTTCTTTTCCGGTATAAACAGTAAAGGAATCATTGACGTTGTCGCCATTCGGGCTGAAAGCATTGGGAATATAGACCCTCCGGCGGTTTTCCACCCCGATGGCAATTTCATCCTGTATTTGACAGCCGTATTCATCTTGAATGGTGAGCGCATAAATAGTATTTGAGAAAGGCGACGCAATCGGTGATTGACAGTAAGCGCAATCAAGACCATCTGGCGGCTGCCATTGATATTGCAAATTCCCGCTTGAAATTATTTCCGGTAGAATTTGAAGCTGTTCGCCGAGGGGCAGCGAAGTGTCTTGCGGCAGGTTCAGTTCCAACAAGGGCGGTTCAAGGATGGCAATCGTATCTCGCAAAGTGCCGCAGGGATAAGCTGCTTCAACCGAATACAATCCATACCCTGCCACTTCGATGGCTGGCGTGTTGGCGCCGGTACTCCAGGCATACATTTCAAATCCTTCGCCTACTGTCAAAATCATGCTTTTTCCCCTGCAAAGCAGAGTGTCTTCACCCAAGTTCAATTCAAGTAATGGCTGATATTCCAGGTGTATCGTGTCGCTGACTGTGCCGCATTGATATGTTCCGTTTACCCAATAAATGCCTGATTGTGTAGCGGTTATTTGCTGCGTTGTTTCACCGGTACTCCATTCGTATTGGCTGAAACCGGCAGGCGCATGCAGCACTTTTTGGAAAGTGGGTTGACCACAAAATACCGTGTCGTTGCCCAGGCTGATTTCTGGCTCAGGGAAATAAGCAACTTGGATGGTGTCTTTGAAGACCCCACAGGCATGGGTGGCTTCCAAAAAATAAATCCCAGGTTGATGAATTTCTAATTCCTGGGACATATCGCCCGTATTCCAAACGTAACTTTCCATGTGTGCGGGAGCAACGATTTCAACCGGCAAATCCTGCGGACATATTTCTATATTGTCCCCAAGAGAGAGAGAATCCGGCGAGAGATAAATGATTTCAATTGTATCCCGCAAGCTGCACATTCCACCTGTCGAGCCTTCTACCCAATAGGTTCCGGGCTGCGTTGCAATAATGCTTTGTGTGGTGTCGCCCGTGCTCCATAAATAATGCGTGTAAAAGCCATGCGCTGTTAATGTATCGCTGATATTGGGCTGGCAGGCTATGCGGTCTTCTCCCAAAGCAAGATTTGCCAAGTGATAGGGGATTTTTTCAACGGAAATGTCATCGAAATAATAATAGATTGTTGCAGAGGGTGGCGTGGGGTATATCAGGAAAGTATTGACTTCCAGGTTTTTTTCAAAACTGCCGATAGTCATGTATTGCTCATTTCCCTGAGCTTGATAAATCCAGCATAATTCCATCCATTCAAGAGTGTCTTTTAAGAAATAACCATCCGGTGTGCGCAATTGCGGATTTCCCTCTATTAAAGCCTGCGTAAAATCAGGGTTTGGCTCCGGAAAGGGGTTAGGAAGTGGCTCACTTGAAAACAATACGTCGATACAGTCGCATGCCCAATTACTTTTATTATTTAGGTTAACGAACATTTTCACCCGATAAAATGAATCTTTTTCCAAGACCGATTTTAATTCAACAGCCAAATATTCCTTCGTATCAGCATTCATTGTCGTTGCAGGATTTACCCAAATAAACATACCAGCATATGCATCCCCTGTTCTAGGGTATTGGTAACCAACGTTGCTTGGTACAGACCAGTAAGGATTGGTGGCGCAGGTATGAAAAAAATCGGTAGAAAATGTTGGCGTAAACCAAAAAGCAGTTTGCTGAATATTTCCGCCTGGGACAGCCGAAGGGCACACTAATAATTCCTCAAAACTTGGGTTTGGAATGAGGTTTTGAGCCATTCCGATATTAGGCAGCAAAAAGAAAAATAGAACTATTGCAATGCATCCTCTCATGGTGCAGCGCATTAAAAAAGCCCTGCGCCTTTTGGCGCAGGGCTTTTTTAGATTTTATTGAATTTTGATGAGTTTGGAAACGGCGGTTCTGAAAGGTGTGCTCAGGTGAAGAAAATACAATCCTGGCGACAAATCCGAACCGGCAAGAATAATGGTTTGCTCTCCTTCTGCAAGATGAGCTTGGTCGAGGAGGCGTTTTACGACCTTGCCCGATGCGTCGGTCACGGACATTGAAACGGGCGCATTTCCTTCCAAGTCAAAGGAAATGTTGACGTCCCCGGAAAAAGGATTTGGCTGTGATTTTAATTGATTGCCGCCTTCTTCGATGGAAGGCTTGCTGTCATTCGTTTCTTCAGCGCCAGCCCTGTCCTCGTTGCCTGGGTCTTGAAAATTAGGACCATTGAATTTTACATAAGTCCAATCAAAAGCCTCGTCGCATTCATTTCCAACCCACACTGTCACTTTAATGCACCGGCTATCCCAGGCTGGAGTATTGAAATATCCAGTGCTCCCATTGATGACCAATGTATTAAGTCCAAGCGCCGTTAATCCGCTGACGCCATTGACCAGGACTTGCGGTCCCTGGTAAATGGTTCCGAGGATGGTTCCGTTCTTACAAAAAACTTCCTCTATTGTTATCCGATAGTAAGAAATGTCCCCGTTGCTGTTGGAGAGGTTGATAGAAACGTTGGCATAACCTGCAATGCAAGGGTTGATAATGTTGTGCGAGGCATTGCATGGAATCCCTGTATTCTGGTTGTTCACCTGCAAACCGATTTGCGCCGGGTCAGGTGCATCATGCACTGCAAAATGCCCCAAGCGAACAGTTTCTGAGCACCTGTTTCGCAACACCACCTCTACCGCAAAAGTGTTGAAAGGCGGATTGATGTAGTTGGTGAATAAGGTACACAAAGAGTTTTGCAGGCAGCGCAAGTCAATGGGAGACGGCAAAGGATCTGTTCCACTAGTGGTGTAATCCAGGAAAAATGGTCCTGAGACTTGATTGCCATTGGCGTCGGTGCTGTAAATGTGTATCTCCCACTCAGAAGGAATGCCCTCCACGCCTGTATCCAAATTGATGGGAGCGCAGTTATAGACTTTGAGCGGCGGGTGAGTCGCATCAACAAAGTCGAACACCTCATTGCCATTGATAGTGAAGTGCGTGAATCGCACCGGCGGGACGCCGATAAAGTTGTAGTAGCCCTCCCCGTCCACCTGGTCGGGCAAGGCATAATAAGTGTAGCCCGGTGGGTCGGGATTGTTGGATGCGACGAGGACATTGAAAGGTGGAGCGGAAATGGCAAGGTCTTGCACCCTCCGCAATGCGCCGCTATTTTCCACGGCATAAATGAAGCCGTCTTTGCCTGCCTCCAGATGGGTCTGCATAAACGCAGTTCCTCCCGTAACATATTCCGTAGGGTCGGTTGAAGTAAAAAGCCACCTTCCCAAGCCCAGGTCAGAGTGGCAAAAGTAGAGATGTTCACCAGAGAACTCGACCCCGAAAATCGCGCCGTCGTCACCGTTCACGATGCGGTTTAAGACCGGATGCGCCGGATCTATCATGTCCATCACGTGCAAAGTGCTGCTGCCAGCCCAGCCCAGCCAGCGACCATCGGGAGAGAGGTCTGCTTCGGCAATAAACTGGCTTGCACCCGTGCCGACGGTAATCGTTTCCTGAAGAGTCATGCCCTGCAAGGCAGTCAGCCGGTATTTAAGAACCACGCTGGCAGTGACGAGGTAAATGTCTCGCTCGCCCACCGTCCCCTCTACGACAGGAGAGACGGCAATGCCTCCATAGTTCCCGGCAATGGTTGGCGTTCCGGCAAGCAAGCCGCCAGTGGCAAAAAAGACCTCCGCCCCTACCGACTTAACTTCCTGGTAGTAAAAGTTCAAATAGGCAGGCGGTGAAGTTTCCAGCCAAAAGAGGCACCAGGAATCGCACGTTCCCGGAGCAGGTGCAATGGCAATCTCTTTCAGCATTGCGCCCGGGTCAATGGCAAATTGTCCCAAGTTAAAACCGTTGAGATCTGAGACGATTCCATCGTTGGCGTAAAAGAGGAAATCTCCTTCCCTGTAAACAACGTTCTCCACTTTGTAAGGCGTAGCCACGTTATTGACAACGTCAGTTGCCGTTCCGGCGTCGAAGTCAATTTCGTTGGGATTGAGAATCCACTTGTCCATTTGTGCTTGTAGGTTAGCGGTGAACAAGAGGAGGAAGATTAAGAGACGAAAGTGGGTGGAGGGGGGGCAGAACTGCCCGAAGATGGGTATCAAAAGGCTTTTCATGAGTGAAAAGGATTTGGTGAAAAAATAAGGTGAAAAAGCGTTTTCCAAAGTTTGTTTGGAGGCTTGCAAGCGAATGATAGGCAATGTAACTGTCCGGGAAAGTGCTGTCAAGCCGCCCGGCGATTTTCGTCGGCAACCTCTCAAATCAGAATTTTTAACAATGGCTTCCACCGAGAAAATTGCAGGGAGGGTGTTTTTTTACCGGGTTGAAAAATGGTGTGCGCCCCGAGCTCACGTTAAATAATTAAGGCAACCCGCTCGTTCAAAAGGCTTTCCTCATCAAAATTTCAACAGCATGAAAGCCAATTTCCACCTCGTCCTTTTCTCCCTCCTCCTTTTTTCGCAAAACCTCCCGGCCAAAACCCTCGACCTCGCCGATGCCATCAAAAAAGGCTACCTCTCGCTAACCACCACCGGCACGGACTGGCTCGAAGGCAAAAGCCTCCGGCTTCGCCTGGAAAACAAATCGAAGCAGCGGCTGGAAATTCGCATCCCCGCCGGTCAAATTTTCGAAGCGGCAGACACGGCTTTGCAAAACCTGATGGTCGGAAAAGAAGAACTGCTGACCTTAGAAAGCGGCAAGGTGCGTCTTGCAAAACTCTTCGGTTTCTGCATCGAAGCAGGCGATGGCTCGCCCGGTGAAAGCACCAAATTCAACCTCGGCAAAATGGCTGTCGGCAACCTACTCAAATTGGCGCAGCACATCAGCGACCAAAACCTGCACACCAATTATGCCGCCCAATGCGCCGTTTGGGCAGTCGCCAACGACCGCCCGCTGGAAAGCATCGGCGACCCTGCGCTGGCAAAATTCACTGCCGAATTGCTCGGCAAACCTGTCCCCACTTACAATTTTGATTACCTGCCACAAGAAAGCCGCCTGCTACCTGGCGAGCCTGCCGACTTGCCCGAAGCGGTCTCGCTGAACGGGCTTTTTTATTACGATTTGTCGAAAGACCAGAAAGTAGATTTTGGTTTGTACGACAGCGAGGGCAAGCTCATTCATGCCTTGTTCAACAACCAACTGCAAAAACGGGGAGCGCACAAATTCAAATTCACATTCAAAATCAAAGGCTTGCCGAAGGGAAAATATGCTGCCCGCTTGATGAGCGAAGGGAAGGTTTTGGAAGAATTGGCGGTGGAGTTATGAAGTAGCTGTTTTAAAAGCAGCGGAAGTAGTTTTCAATAAAAATAAAAGAGGGGACAAGTCATCAAAACCCGCCCCCTCCCAAAATGAGAAAACTATGTCTTCGGAAATCAAGCCACGACCGCCCCGATTTCCTCCCTTATTTTGTTCAACGCCGAGCCAGCCCTGAGCCAAGCGATTTGCTGTTCGTTGTAAGTATGCTTCACCTCGAAATGCTCATCCGAGCCGTCGGCGTGGTGAAGCACAACCGTCACATTCTTCCCAGGCTCCATTTGCTCAAAGCCCAAGATGTCAATGAAATCATCCTGCCGCACCTTTTCGTAGTCGTCCGGATTGGCAAAAGTGAACGCCAGCATGCCTTGTTTTTTCAGGTTCGTCTCGTGGATGCGGGCGAAGGATTTCACGATGACTGCCTTCACGCCCAGGTAGCGAGGCTCCATCGCTGCGTGTTCCCTCGACGAGCCTTCGCCGTAGTTTTCCTCGCCAAAAACGATGGTGCTGATGCCGGCTGCCTTGTATTTTTTGCCACTTTCGGGCACGGGCAGGAAGGTCGGCGCATCGCTGCTTTCAGCATAATTGGCGACGTAGTTTGCCTGGTCGTTGAAATAATTGATAGCGCCGATGAAGCAATTGTTGGAGATGTTTTCCAGGTGACCCCGGAATTCGAGCCAGGGGCCCGCCATCGAAATATGGTCGGTGGTGCATTTGCCTTTGGCTTTCAGCAAAAGCCTCATGCCATGCAGTTGCTGCGAGGTGATTGGCACGAAAGGCGTGAGCAATTGCAGGCGGTTGGAGGTCGGCGAAACACTCACTTCGACGTGGCTGCCATCTTCGGCAGGCGCTTGATAACCAGCGTCTTCCACCGCAAAACCCCTCGGCGGCAACTCTGCGCCCGAAGGCGGGTCGAGCCGGACGGAGATGCCTTCTTCGTTCACCAAAGAATCGGTGAGCGGGTTGAAAGTGAGGTCGCCTGCGATTGCCATTGCGGTGACGATTTCAGGGCTGGCGACGAAAGCATGGGTGGCAGGATTGCCATCGTTGCGCTTCGAAAAATTGCGGTTGAACGAAGTGATGATGCTGTTTTTGCGGTTCGGGTCAGAGTGGTGGCGTTGCCACTGACCGATGCAGGGCCCGCAAGCGTTTGCCAGCACCATGCCGCCCATTTCCTCGAAGGCTTCCAACTGTCCGTCCCGCTCCACGGTGAAGCGAATTTGCTCGCTGCCCGGCGTCACGGTGAACTCGGATTTTACTTTCAATTTCTTCGCCACCGCCTGCCTTGCCAGCGACGCCGCCCGGTCGAGGTCTTCGTAGCTGGAATTGGTGCAAGAGCCAATCAAGCCGACCTCTAATTTTTCCGGGTAGCCGTTTGTTTTCACCGCTTCCGCAAACTTTGAAATGGGCCACGCCAGGTCGGGCGTGTAGGGCCCGTTGACGTGCGGCTCCAAAGTGGAAAGGTCAATTTCGATGACCCGGTCAAAGTATTTTTCAGGATTGGCGTAGCAATCGGCGTCGCCGGTGAGGTGCCCGGCAATGTTGTCCGCCAGGGCAGCTACTTCTGCCCTACCTGTTGCCCGCAGGTAGCGGCTCATGGTTTCGTCGTAGCCGAAAGTGGAGGTGGTTGCACCGATTTCAGCGCCCATGTTGCAGATGGTGCCTTTGCCGGTGCAGGAAAGCGTTTGAGCGCCGGGCCCAAAATATTCAACGATTGCGCCGGTGCCGCCTTTCACGGTGAGGATGCCTGCGACTTTCAAAATCACGTCTTTCGCAGAAGTCCAGCCCGACATCGTGCCGGTGAGTTTGACGCCGATGACTTTTGGCATTTTCAATTCCCAAGCCATGCCCGCCATCACGTCCACCGCATCCGCCCCGCCGACGCCAATGGCAAGCATTCCCAAACCGCCTGCGTTGGGCGTGTGCGAGTCGGTGCCAATCATCATGGCGCCGGGGAAGGCATAATTTTCCAGCACGATTTGGTGGATGATGCCAGCGCCGGGCTTCCAAAATCCGATGCCGTATTTGTTGGAAATGGAGGCGAGAAAATCATAGACCTCCTTGTTTTTGTCGAGCGAATTGGAGAGGTCTTTTGCAGCGCCATCCTTCGCCAAAATCAGGTGGTCGCAATGCACAGTGGAGGGCACGAAAGTCCTCGTTCTGCCGCACATATCGAATTGCAGCAGTGCCATTTGCGCCGTTGCGTCCTGCATCGCCACCCGGTCGGGCGAGAAAAAAACGTAGTCGCCGCCCCGCACGTGATTCTTCAGCGGCGAGTCGGGATGCAGGTGTGCGTACAAAATTTTCTCGGTTAGCGTGAGCGGGCGACCGAGGGCTTTGCGAGCGGCTTCCACTTTGAGCGGAAAGTCGGCATAGACTCTTTTTATTAGTTCGAGGTCGAAAACCATAGTTGCAAGAATTTTAAAGTCGGGCAAAAATGGTGTCACCTGGAAAACCGCCTGTTGGAGAGAAAAAAAATTTCATTTTTTTTCTCTCCAACAGGCGGTTTTCCAGGTGACACCTTTAAGCTCAAAATTGAAAACTTGGCTTTTCAGGGGCGGCAAATGTAAAAGATTTAAACATCGCTACTTGCCGTTCCCACCTTCAAATCCATGCGAAATTCCACCACCCGAAAGGTCTCCCGGAAGCCGTTGTGGCGGTAGAAATTTTGCGCTTCCAGGTTGTCCAATTCGGTGTCCACCGCCAGTTCGGAGCAGCCATTTTCCAGCGCCCAAGTCTTGGCGAATTCGACCATTTTTTTGCCGATACCCTTGCCCTGCCAGGGCTGCTCGACATACATGCCTTCGATGTAACCCACCGGCGAAGTCAGGCAGCCATCCACAATGTTGCGCAAGGAAAGTTCCAACATGCCGATGGGCGTGGTCGAGCCTTCTTCAAAAACAAAAAACGTGGCGAGGTTGGAGTCTTCGACGGTGCGGCGGATTTCCTGCTCATTGTGCTGCGGGTCGAGGTCGCCGTAGAGTTCGTTGCGCAAGCGCATCCAGGTATCGAGGTCGGAGAGGTAGGCGAGGCAGAATTGGAGGTTCATAATTCGATTTTAGAAGTTGGGAGAGAGATGATTTTGCAAAAATCATCTCTCTCCAAAAAATCCAAATACTTGCTGGAAGTTGCAGGTAAGAAACGAAAATTCAATTTTGCAGTCATGCTGCGACTTAAAAGGTCTCATCAGCATTTGCCAAAAATAATTTCCGCCATGAATCAGCCCGAAGATTTTGTTTTTCGCCCCATCGAAAACGCCGACAATGAAAAAGCCGCCCACCTCATCCGCACCGTGATGACCGAGTTCGGCTGCGTCGGCGAAGGCTACTCCATCAATGACCCCGAAGTGGACGCTATGTTCGAGACGTACAGCCAGGAACGGTCGGTTTTTTTCATCGTCACGTACCAGGGCGAGTTGGTCGGCGGCGGCGGAATCGCACCGCTGGCTGGCGGCGACGGGGAGACGTGCGAATTGAAAAAAATGTACTTCTACCCGCAGGTAAGAGGGTTCGGCTTGGGCAAAAAAATGGTGAGGCTTTGCCTGGAGGCAGCAAAAGAAAAAGGCTTTCGTCGCTGCTACCTCGAAACCGTCGGAAGGATGGAAGCGGCAAATCACCTTTACCAAAAAATGGGCTTTGAAAAAATCTCCTCGCCGATGGGCGCAACGGGGCATTGCAGTTGCGAGGCTTGGTACGTTAAACAGTTATAGCCACTTCCCGAGAGGTGATTTTTCGAGAAATATTCTGGATAATATCATCTCTCCATATCCCTATAATTCATGAAAAAAGTCCTTGTTCTTGGCGCATCGCCCAATCCTGCACGTTATTCATATTTAGCCGTCAGGCAATTAAAAGCGCATGGACATGATGTGGTGGCGGTCGGTTTGCACGAAGGTGAAATTGATGGCTTGCCAATATTGCATGGCAAACCGGCGCTTGAAAATATTGATACAGTCACGCTTTATATGAATCCAACCAACCAGCAACCATATCATGATTATATCCTCGAATTAAAACCGAAGCGCATCATATTAGAGTTGTTCTGAGCTAAGTTGTTGATTTTCAATAAAAACATAGTTGCATTTTTACGCTCAAAAAACAAATGAACATTCATTTCAAGAACTTAAGAAACACTCGGCAGTGGAAAGCCACTACTGGAGTTAGCCAAAAGCACTTTGAAAAATTGGCTCCTTTGTTTTCTGAAGCGTTCAATAGGCTTTTCGGAAAATCCATGCAAGACCGGCAAAATGACGGGACAACCGAAGCCTGCCTGAAAACTCCCGAAGAGCTTTTGTTCTTCCTCTTGTTCTACCTGAAAAACGGCTTGACGCTGGACGTGCTTGGTTTTGTCTTTGGCATGAACGCTTCCAGCGCCAAGAGGAATCTTGACATAGCCACCAGGGTACTGCGAGCAGCGTTATTGCCGTTGGGGGTCATGCCAAAAAGGGAGTTTCAGGATGTGGCGGAATTCGAGGAATATTTCAAAGAACACAAGAGCCTGATTCTTGACGGCACGGAACAGCGAATACAAAGACCTGAAAATCAGGCGACTCAGAAACTTTGCTACAGTGGTAAAAAAAATGCCACACCATCAAAACGCTGGTCATTGCCAGTGCTTTGAAAGTTATTTTGTTCATCAGTCGCCCATACGAAGGTGTGGCTCACGACTTTTCCATCCTGAAAATGGAGTTTCCTCCACACCAGAATTGGTTTGCCAATTTTGAGGTCAGGTTGGATTTGGGATACCAGGGCTTCAAAGATGCTTACAAGTGTCTCAAATTGTTGATTCCAAACAAGAAGCCAAAAGGAGCCAGTCTGACTGAATCTCAAAAAGAAGAGAACAGAGCGATTTCAAGAGAACGGGTAAAAGTAGAGCACAGCCTTGCCGGTTTAAAACGGTTCAGGATTTTGAGCGACCGATTACGTATGCACGATTTGGAGCAATATGACGAAGTAATCGGATTATGCGCTGGGCTTTGGAATTACACTCTGCTTTATCCAATTGATTGATTATCATGCCCAAACAACTCTATTTAATCCGGGCACGGAACATTATCCATTTATGCAGGTGGCAAAACAGGCTGGAATTGAAGCATTTCCGGCTTGTACATTGGTGATGCTGGCGACGAGGCAATTTTAAAATTATCGCAAAGACCTGTCAGCACTTCAAGTGCTGACAGGTCTGAGGCAGGCTATTTAACGTCTGCTAAAATCTTTGCAGAGGATATAATCAGCTCCATTTCCTGCATATAATTCCGCTTGTCTTTTTGCGGCGCAAAAACAAAAGCATCTACCAAAATCAATTCACCCGCTTTTTCATCGAGCATTAAATTACTGACAAAGGGGCCCCCTTTAAAATCATTCACCATATCCCAAATGCCTTTCGCCTGGACGGCATATTGATTATTGATGGTTTTATTTTCAACAAAAAGCGGCAAATCCACGTCGTTGATACGCATGTATGAACCTGTCACCGTCGAAGTGACTATCCTTCCCACTTCATCCCTTATTTTTTTAATGCCCTCTTTTGTCAATTGCGATTTATTGGTGTATGGTCGCTTGTGAATTAGAATATTGACGTTGACTTCCCGCACGTCCCGGCGCAGCCACATTGTATTGGTTTGAGAATTAAAAAAGGCTTTTTGAAAATCGCCCGGTACGTCTAAATCGAGGTTGAAAATGGATTTAATTTCCGCCGCCAGCTTGTCATTTCTACCTGCCTGGTAGGCATTTGCTTTCACGATGGTTTCATCCTTCTCATTGATTTTGCGGGCAATGGAGGGGAAGTTTTTCTGAATATTTTCAACCAGCCTTTCTTCGCCGAAGCCATGAATATAAAATAGCAATTGCTCCTTCGCCCATTTGTCCCTGCCAACGGTGACGCCATATTTTTTGCCTTGCAACACTTCGGCAAGTTTCTCGCCGCCCAGGTCAGCCTTGACCAAGCTGGAAACGGAGGAGTTTTCATTATTCAAATCAGCCAGGAAAAGGACGGTTCTGAATTCTTTTTTCACCGTTTGCTCCGACAACTGTTCCGGCGTCAGATGCTGAACATCGAATATCGGCTCCGGCTGCGGCAGCAAAATGTAAGGCGCACCGAAGTAATAAAAGAAGGTGTCGCCCACCGGCGATTTCCAAAGGTCATCCTCGGCAATGACGAGAATTTGATTGACCCTGCCGTGCGCCTGGTTTTTATCAGGCGTAAACGGGCTGGTCGGTTTCGAGGACTCCGAAGCGCAAGACCACAAAAACAAAAGAGCTATGCTGAAAAATTGCAGTTTCTTCATTTACAATGCATTTTGGGCAAAAGTAGAATTTTGGTGGCAGCCCAATGCTGCCGGACTTTTTGGAGATGCTTTGAAGCGTTTTTTTGGTGGGAAAACAAAAAAGCGACCGGCACAAGCAGGTCGCTTTTTTTTGAGTTGATGCGGTTGATAGGGTTGATGAAGTTGATATCAACTCTATCAACCTCATCAACTCTTATCAACTTTTTTTAAAACTTCGCTTCCTTCACAACTCGCTCGAACCACCGCAGCGGCGCTTGGATTTTGTCGCCCGTCTGCGTGTCGCATTTGAAAAATAGGAAGTACAAAGGCAGGTTGTCACCCAAGCGGTTCAGCAAGTTTTCGAGTCTGCGGTTTGCCAACTCAGGTTTGTTGTCCAATTCCACGTGACGCCAGACGTAGTAGGCTTCATCGTGCAATTCAATCACGTCGAGCATGTCCTCGTTGTCGAGGTAGCGTTCCATGAAAACCCTTGCGATAGTGCCGTGATGATTGGCGGGAATGCGGGGCAGGAATTTGCTCTCCTTATATTTAAAGGTGTCGTGTGCAAGTGTGATGAGCCGCAATTGACGGCGGGTGATAAAATCAATGTCCAGATTGTCCACATTGTCCAAAACTTCACGGACGTGCAAGCCGACTTTGCCTTCCGGATGCCCGAAGCGAGGCATGCCCCAGTTGTAACCGACATGAAATTCGGGCAAATCCAGCAACAAAGACTCCAGCGGCGTTTCCGGCTGAATCAAAGTTTGGAAGTCGCTTACATGCTCGTACGTGAAGTTCATCGAGTAATGCAGATTTCCGGCAACAGGTGGCGGATGCAGCAAATTGGATGTAATTGTCATCATTGGCAAAGGATTTAATAATTTGGTTAGGACATGAAAATTCCGTGCAGAAGGATGTTCAAACGAACCATCCGCACAGTCGTTTTAAGCAGATGAAAACCAAAAATCAAAGGGCAGACAGGGAGGAGGACACACAGTTCGGAAGTGCGAACATTTGCTTGACCACTTGCCTGTCACCATCAAAAAAAAATCCATTAACCTGTTGAAAAGAGCAGCTGTTAATGGACGCAAATGTTCGCTGTTAAACAGCCGTTAAACCATTTTTTGGCGCTTGAACTGCCAGTGGCTTGCGACGTTTACCTGCGTAATGTACAGCATCAAAGGTTGCAAGGCAACCCTTTGTTTCACCAGAAAAAAATCAGAACAGATGAAGCAGGTACTTTCCTTGTTTGCCGCAAGCGTCATAGGTGGAATGATTGCGCTCGGCGGTTTTTTATTTTTCCACAAGCAACAAGCTCCTAATTACATTCCAAATGGCTACGGGCATTTTGTTCAGCCGGTGAACAACGTGAACGTCTCGAGCCGCTATGGGTTCAACGTGCCTTTCGACTTCACCGAAGCGGCGGCGAAATCAACTCCGGCAGTCGTTCACATTGCCACAAAAGAAGCTAAACAGGCAAGTCGCCGTCAGGAAAAAGAAGAAAACGACCCCTGGTCGCAGTTTTTCGGGCTGGACAATCCGCTTTTCGGTTTTCAGTTTCCGAGGGAAGGCACTGGTTCCGGCGTGATTTATTCGGAAGACGGCTACATCATCACCAACAACCACGTGGTCGAATTTGGCGACGAGTTCGAGGTGACGACCAACGACAACAAAAAATACAAAGCCAAACTCATCGGCACGTATCCCGATGGCGATTTGGCAGTGCTGAAAATTGACGCCAAAAACCTGCCGACCATGCGCCTTGCAAACTCTGACGAGGCAAGAATCGGCGAGTGGGTTTTGGCAGTCGGCAATCCTTTGGATTTGAGTTCGACCGTCACGGCAGGCATTATCAGCGCAAAGGGGCGAGACATCAATATCATTCGGGGTCAATCTTCCATCGAGTCTTTCATTCAAACCGACGCAGTAGTCAACCCCGGAAACAGCGGCGGCGCATTGGTGGACGCTTACGGAAGGCTGCTTGGAATCAATACCGCCATCGCTACCAAGACGGGTTTTTTTGAAGGCTATTCCTTCGCCATTCCCATCAACGTAGCGGTAAAAATTGTGGACGATATCATCAAAAGCGGCAGCTTCGAGCGAGGTTTTCTCGGCATAAATATTGCCGACCTGGATGATGAGACGGCAAAAGAGCTTGGTCTCGACTTTTCTCAGGGAGTTCTGGTGGAAAGCTTCGTGGAAGGCAGCGCCGCTCAGGATGCAGGCGTTCAAGCAAACGATGTTATCATTGAAATCAACGGTAAGTTGGTAAAAGCAACACCAGACCTGATGGCGATAGTTGGCGGCTCCAAGGCAGGCGAAACTGTCACTTTGACATTGAACCGGGAAGGGAAAATCCAAACCCTGCCGGTGCGCCTGAAAGGAGCGACAAAATAAAATGCCCGCCAGCCCTTGACTTTTAAGACTACGTTAACGAAATTGCGGGCAACAAATCCCAAGTCAGGGCGGTTTAAAAAGGCATAAAAAGACTTGTTTAAAGTTGGTTTTTCGTTTTGTTTTGATGCGTCTGTCTTGCTTTGCGAGGCAGACGTTTTTTTTTGTCCTGATTTGACTTCGCTCGCCTTGATTGCTCTCTTTCCCTTCATACGTTGAAAAAATATACCTGCTTTTTCTTGCCTGCCTTTTGTTGGCTCAATAGTTTAGCCCAATCATTTCACTAAAAACAAGAACTATGGGATTGCTCAAATTCCTCCTCCAGCGTCTCGGAGACATTCTCTACCTCATCTATCCACATCTCTGCCTGGCTTGCCGGGAACATCAACCACCTTACGGCGAAGACATTTGTGTTCATTGCAAGGCGACCTTGCCGGAAAGCGGTTTTCACCTGCGACAGGAAAATCCTTTCACCGAGCGATTTTGGGGAAAGGTGAAAATCGAATCGGGTGCGGCGCTTTACCTATTCACGAAGGAAAGCCGGGTGCAGCATTTGATACATGAATTGAAATACAAAGGACAAAAACAGGTGGGTGAAATTTTGGGTAAACGCTACGGCTATGCTCTGCGGGAGTCGCCGTTTTTCAAGGATATTGACCTAATCGTGCCGGTGCCGCTGCATCCAAAAAAGAAGATAATCCGAGGCTACAACCAAAGCGAGATGTTCGCCGAAGGGCTTTCCGAAAGCATGAATATTCCCATCCTGGCAGATGGCTTGAAACGGTTGGAACATTCTGAATCCCAAACCAAAAAGCATAGAAAAGAAAGAAGTGAAAACGTGAAAGAAGCCTTCGCCGTTAACCGGCACAAGCAATTGGAGGGCAAGCACATCCTGCTTGTTGACGACGTTTTGACCACTGGCTCGACGCTGGAAACTTGCGCCAGCAAAGTATTGGAAGTGCCGGGAACAAGGGTCAGTCTGGCGACTATCGCCATCGCAATGCATTGAATTAGTGCTTTGAGTTTTAAGTTTCCATACATTTAGAAATAGTGTAGCGCCAATTCA
>CAZHLB010000011.1:11915-25702 GCA_964533005.1 uncultured Saprospiraceae bacterium | reverse complement strand
CTTCCCGAATCCTCGCTCGAAGCCGGTCGCAACGGCAACCCGGCGCAGCGCTGGCGCAACGTGCTGCTCATCGCCTTCGGGCAGCAAAAAATGTTCAAGCGGTGGACGCCTGCCGTGCTGCATTTTTTCATTTATGCCGCCTTCGTCATCACCCAAATCGAGCTGATTGAAATATTCGTGGATGGCTTCACCGGCAGTCACCGGATTTTTGCGGCGTCGCTCGGCGGGTTTTACACCTTCGTTATTTCATTCATTGAAATATTGAGTTTGGGTGCGTTTGTCGCTACCATCGTTTTTCTCGCCCGCCGAAACTTGCTGCGCTTGCCCCGCTTTCATAAACCGGAAATGAAAGGCTGGCCCTATCTTGATGCCAACCTGATTTTGCTGGGAGAAATCATGCTCATCACCGGCATATTTTGCATGAATGGCGCTGACAAAGTGCTGCAAAACATGGGTGCCGAGCATTATTTGCCGACTGGCAATTTTGCGGTGAGTAGTTGGCTGGGATCCGCTCTTTTTGGCGGCATGAGCGAAAGCAGCCTCGTTGCAGTCGAGCGGTTCGGCTGGTGGCTGCATATTTTGACGGTATTTGGCTTTTTAAATTACCTGCCGATATCCAAGCACCTGCATATTCTATTGGCATTTCCGAACACCTGGTATGCTCGCCTGTCGCCGAATGGCAAAATGGAAAATATGCCGCAAATTCAGCAAGAAGTGGCAAATATGATGAACCCTGAAGCAGCAGTAAATGCGCCCACTTCCGAGGCTGAAACCAACTTTAATTTTGGTGCAAACGATATATTCAACCTGCACTGGAAACACCTGATGGACGCCTACACTTGCACGGAATGCGGTCGCTGCACGGCTGTCTGCCCGGCGAATATTACCGGCAAAAAATTATCGCCCCGGAAAATCATGATGGACGTGCGGGACAGGGCGGAGGATGTCGGTAAAAAGCTGGATGCCGGTCAGCAATTAGAAGGATATGACGACGGGAAAAACCTGTTCAATTATATCAGCCGGGAAGAAATTCATGCCTGCACCACCTGCAATGCCTGCGTGGAAGCTTGCCCGGTATTAATTAATCCGCTCGATATCATATTGCAATTGCGGCGGCATGAAATATTGATGGAATCGGCGGGCCCCAGCGATTGGCTGCCTATGTTTAATAGTTTGGAAAATAGCGGGGCGGCTTGGGCGATGGGGGTGGAAAGGGATGCTTGGAAGCAGGAAGTATAGGTTTTTAATTTTCAACAAAGACAACTTATGAGCTATCAAATAATCAACGACAATTGCCTGGATGCTTTTACCAAATTAGCGGGTAAAAAGGTGGATTTGACTTTTCTCGACCCGCCATTTAACCAACAAAAAGAATATGCTCGTCACGACGACGATATGGACGATAAAGCATATTGGAATATGATGAAAAAGGTGTGCGGGCATATTTTTGATTTAACCTCGGAGGGCGGTGCTATCTATTTTATGCACCGGGAAAAGAACGCCGAGTTCGTCCTTCGGGCATTGCGGGAGTCGGGTTGGGAATTTCAAAATCTTATTATTTGGAAGAAAAAAACCTCCGCCGTGCCGGTCGCTAAGAAATTTGGGAAGCACTATCAAATCATTGCTTATGCCACAAAAACCGAAAAAGCAAAGACGTTTCACCGCCTGCGCATTGACCCCGAACTGCCCGCCAGCTATAAGCTACAGCGTGAAAATGGCGTCTTTGTCACCGACGTTTGGGATGATATTCGGGAGCTGACTTCGGGCTATTTTGCTGGCGACGAGGCGATTAGAATAGAAAATGGCGACCGCTTTCACAAACAGCAAGCGCCTTTGGCTTTGCTGCTGCGCATTATTTTAAGCTCCACGAAAGTTGGCGATACCGTTTTTGACCCCTTCGCCGGGACGGGCACGACGCTCGTCGTGGCGCACCAGCTTCAACGCCATTCCATCGGCATCGAAATAGACCCGGAAAATGTGCTTTGCATACAAAATCGGCTTGAGAATATTCGTGCCGCAGATTTAATTCAGAAGTTTTACAAGGATTATAGCTGCACGGATAATTTGGAGGAAATATGGGGCGAAAAGTTTTTCGTTGAAAAGCCAAAGCGCCAGGAAATGCTAACCCTTTTTCAATAACTGATGTATTCAATATTCCACCTTTTCAAATCGCTTGTTCAACAAAAAGACTATTTCGCTGTCGTGCAGAAATTGGAGGATTTTCCATTCGATTCCGATTTGCTTTCTTGCAAAAATGTCGGGCAGTTTCCAGACATGGCTTTGAAGGTGTCACCCCCAAATGCGCTGTTTCCAGGCGGTGAGTTGATTGAATTGAAAGATGCAAACAACTACTCAGTTTCCTCTTTCAATTCAACCATTCCGAGTGGCAAAAAGGAAATCGCAAAAGTTTTCAAAGGCGGAAATAGCGGCATCAAACGGCAAATGGAATTGGCAGGCGACGATATTTTTTCGCTTCCTGTTCGGGATGTATTTTACTTGGTCAGGGGTAAAAATCAAAAGCAAAATGCTCAGAAAGTGGTACTCGTGCATGGCAGTTTTTTTGAAACGGTCAAAATTCAGGACTTGATAAGTCAATCCTTTTCGCAGGTTTTGGCGGAAAGACTGGCGGCAGGAGACTTAAATGTTCCACCAGAAATGAAGCAATTATTGGAGACTATATTTTCCGAGCAAGAAAATTTCAGCAAGGTTCGCACCGTCGAAAAAGCCTCCGTGAAATTGCGTTTCCGGGTAATGACCGAGGTCAAAGCAGAAGGCAATATTTTGAACACTGCGAAATATCCGGAGATAGCTGAAAACTCGCTCAATTTGGTTTTGCCATGCCATGATGATTTGGAATTAACCGGCATTCGCCAGAAAATGAGCGCAGTATTTTCAGAAGTTGAATTAGCTGATTTCAAGTCGTTTAAAATGAAGCATCATTTTAATGGCTATTTCCTTGTTTATCAGGCAAAAATTGAATTGCCATGAAGCAAAAATTTGAAGGCATCCGCTACGATTATATCATCGAGCTTGACCATGGAGACGATGAAAGCCATTTTGAAATCAAATCCATGCACAAACCGGATGGTTGCAAATCGTGCATCACGAACGTGAATTACGTGCTCTCGGAGTTTGTGCTGCCCATTTTGAATCCGAATGATTTGGATGAATACGAAGTGGATTTTGAATCAACAATCGTGGCGAGCCATGCGGAGGGCGAGGCTTTGTTTCAAAATGCAGTCTCCTTTTTTCAAGCTAAAACCGGGCTGGAATGGCTCGAAAAAGAATTGGACAACGACAAAAACCTGGGCGGCTGGAACGCAGAATTTGAATTCTGAAGAACCGCCCTCAACATAAATTTTATGTCTCACATACCCACCATCTCCGAACTCGCCGCCGAGTCCCGCACCCCCGAAATCCTCTTCTGGGTCGGCTGCGCAGGCAGTTTCGACGCCCGTGCGCAAAAAGTAACCGTCGCCTTTTGCCGCCTTTTGCAAAAAGCAGGCGTTGAATTCGCCATCCTCGGCACCGAAGAAAGCTGCACCGGCGACCCCGCCCGGCGGGCTGGCAACGAGTTTTTATTTCAAATGCTGGCGCAGCAAAACGTCGCCGTATTAAACATGTATGGCGTGAAAAAAATCGTCACTGCCTGCCCGCATTGTTTCAATATTATCAAAAATGAATACCCGCAATTAGGCGGTAATTATGAGGTGGTTCATCACACGCAATTCCTGCAAAGTTTGCTGGCGGAAGGGCGTTTAAAAATCGAGGGGGGGGGCTTTAAAGGCAAAAAAATAACCTACCATGATTCCTGTTATTTAGGCAGGGTAAATAGCATATATGAAGCCCCTCGCAGCCTTCTCGAAAGCCTCGACGCCGACCTCGTGGAGATGAAACGCAGCCGCAAAGGTGGCTTGTGTTGCGGCGCAGGCGGCGCTCAAATGTGGAAGGAAGACGAGCCGGGCGACAAGCGCATCAGCACGGAACGGGCAGAGGAAGCAATTGCAACCGGCGCTGAAATCATCGCCCTGAACTGCCCGTTTTGCCTGACCATGCTCTCCGACGGCATGAAGGCGAAGGACAAACAGGAGCAGGTGATGGTATATGATTTAGCGGAATTGATTTTGAATAATGGTTGAATGGCTCAATGGTTAAATGGCTGGATGGCTGGCAGCCATTTTACCATTGAGCCATTCAACCATTATTTAGTTTGAATTTCCGGCAAGTTTGGCGGAACTTCGGCTCGCAAATTTTTCACTGCAAAGCATAATTAAATGAAAAGCATAGCTATCGAAATAGTCCGACCGATGGATGAAGTCTTGGTAATGAGCGTCTTGGAAGCTTTTGAGAAAAAGAAAATGATTCGCTTTAAAAGCCCGGTTTTGGATGTACCCAATTCGTCTAACGGTGAAATTCCTACCGCACGATATGGCTCTATGACGCCCCGGCAAGTAGCTGCAACGAAAAAAAAGCTGCGTAAGCGCATGGCGGAATGGGACAGGGAAGACGCAAACCTGAGCCCGGAACTTGATTTAACCAAACCGGGCCCGCCGCTTAGTCAGGAGGAATGGATTGCTCACATCGAAGCGGCAGAATCGGAAGAATCATTCACCTGGGAAGAATTCAACGTTTTTTTAGACGTGCTCAAGGAAGAAGGCTCGAAAACTCAAAACAATCACC
Source organism: uncultured Saprospiraceae bacterium (assembly GCA_964533005.1). Taxonomy (GTDB): domain Bacteria; phylum Bacteroidota; class Bacteroidia; order Chitinophagales; family Saprospiraceae; genus UBA6168. The sequence goes on along the minus strand of CAZHLB010000011.1, from coordinate 21,022 downwards.
AACACGAGAACAAACATGATTATCAACGGAAGGGAAATCATCGTAGAAGACCGGTTTAAACGAGAGACGATAAAAATATACCGGTACTATCTCAAACATACCTACCAGGGCGCTCAGAAGTTTTTGGAAGACCTGCGAAAAATAATGCAGGACAGAATCGCCCACTATCCAACTCATCATCCTGAGTTTATCAAGTTACCTACTCCCGGCAAAGTAGTTCGCAAAGCCAGTTTCAAAAAATACTACCTCATCTATCGCATCGAGCCAACTCGCCTGGTTTTCATCTCCATTTTTCACTCTGCCAGGGATTGGCAAAAGATGAGGTTTTAAGCCTTAGATGACATCTGGAAAACCGCCTTTTGAGAAATAAAAAATGAAATTTTTTTATTTCTCAAAAGGCGGTTTTCCAGATGTCATCTTTTGCCGACCATCATTCCTTTATCCATTTCACGACTCTTTCTTCGGCGCTACGCACCCGCAGCCAATACATCCCCGGCAGCAAATCAGAAACGTCCACCTCCATTTGAGCAGCGCCTTCCTCCGCAGCGACCCGCCGCAGCACTTTTCCTTCCAGCGCCATCACTTCCACCGTCGCCGAAGTTTCCAGGGCAGCCGACCAGGAAATTGTCAGCCGCTCGCCGACCGGGTTGGGATAAACCGAAAATGGCGCCCCGCCCCCAATTTCTAATTTCCCAAATTCCCAATTTCCATTTCCAACAATCGCCGTCCCGCAATAAACCGGGCTGTTCGACACGCTGATTGGCATCGCATCCGTCGAGGTGCAGCCTGCGTAAACGACTGTCAGCGAGACGTTTGCCGTGCCTGCCTGCGACCACGTGACTTGCACGGTTGGCTGAGTGGAAGTGGCAGGCGTCGCACCGGGACTGAAAGTCCAGAGGAACGTTGCGCCGGGCGAGTTAGCAGGGGTCGAGTACGTTTCCGGGTCGCCAACGCAAGGGCTGTTGCTACCGTTGATGGCTGCCACCGCCACGTCGTCCACTGTTATTTGGACAATGTTACTTTCCAGCCAATCGGCGCAGCCCGTGCCTTTCACGCAGCGGGTGTACCAGGTCGTTTGCGAGAGCGGGCTGGGGTCGTAACTCATCGTCGTCACCGGCAGACCGGCGGCGTCGGTCACGATTTGCCAGGTGCCGGAATTGAACACCGGCGAATCCGTTGACTTCATCCAGAGGTACAAAACCGCTCCGCCGCTCCCGCTTGCGGGCGTTCCCGTGATTGGCGCAGGGTCGTTGCCGGGCCCACAAATAGTCTGGTTGCAACAATCGTACCGATGTTGGTCACGTTCAGGCAGGCGTCGAAAAGCCCGCCGTCCACGATGAGGCAGCAATGACCTTCCACCAAATGGATGAAGCCGATGCTGATGCCGGTCGTCCCGTTGAAATCGCTGTCGAGGAAGTCGTCCGTGCAGGCGTTCGGGGCGGAAATGTTGTAGCCCGCCGGTTTCACGAGATGCACCTGGTAGTCGCCGGGAGGCAGGTTTTCAAAAATATACTCGCCGTTTTGTGCCGAAAACGTGCTGTCCGAAATGGCGTTGCCCCAAATGTCCGTGCCGAGCAAAAACAGTTTCACGCCTGCGAAACCACTTTCCGGCAGCCCCCCATTTTGGCAGCCGTCCCGGTTGAAGTCATTCCAAATTTTACCGCCCGTGCAGGCGGGAATGAACAGGTAAGCCGTGTCCTTCGCCACGCAGCCTGCGGCATCAGTCACCGTCACGATGTATTGACCGGAGGTCAGGCTGTCGAGCGCCGGAAGCGTGTCGCCGGTGTTCCAAAGGATGTCGAAAGGTGCAGTTCCGCTGCTCACGTTCACGCTCAAAGCGCCGCCGTCGGGGCGGTCTGCCGTCAGCAAAGTGTCAATCGAAATGCTGGCGACGGGCGCTGTCGCTCCTGAAATCGTCACCGACGCCGTGCCGGTGCAGCTTGCCGCATCAGTCGCAGTCACCGAGTACGTGCCTGCTGAAAGCCCCGTAATTGTTGGAGTTTGGGCAAAATTGCTCCACGAAAAAGTGAATGCCCCCGTGCCGCCGCTCGCACTTGCGGTAGCTGCGCCGAGGCTCGTGCAAGTCAGGTTTGTGCCTGAAATTGCCGGCACGACCGCCGCCGGTTGCCCGACGATGGCTTCGCCGGAAACCGAGCAGCCCGCCGCATCCGTCACCGTCACCGAGTAGCTGCCTGCCGGTAAATTGGCAGTTTGCTGGCTACTCCATTGAAATGAAAAACCACCCGCCCCGCCGCTCGGCTGCGCCAAAACGGCGCCGTTGCTGCCGCCGAAACAGGTAACATTCACCACCAAAAGGTTCAACGAAATCGCCGGGTTTACGGTCAGGTGGACGTTGTGGATGGAGTCGCAGCCGTTCGCCGCCGTGAAAATTTTTGCGTACGTGCCTGCCACGCCGACAGGTGCGCCAAAAATGTCCGTCGTTTCACCGGCACAAATAAATCGAGTCTCGGAAGTCACCACGTTGGGCAAGATGCTGACCGAAATGGTGTGCGTCGAATCGCAGCCGTCGCTGCCGGTGAAGGTTTGCGAAAACGTGCCCGCCGCACTCACCGGGTTGCCAAAAACGCTCACCGTGTCGCCTTCGCAAATCGAAATCGCTTCCGAAGTCGCCACGCCGGGCAGCACGTTTAGCGTGATGGTGTGCGTCGAGTCGCAGGAATTGAAGCCTTGAAAAACCTGGGAATACGTGCCTGCCACGCCGGTCGGGACGCCAAAAATGTCAGCGGTTTGCCCCTGGCAAATGCTGATGTTTTCGCTCGTGAACGCCTTTGGCAACACGCCCACGCTGACCGTGTGGATAGAATCGCAGCCGTTCGATGCCGTGAAAGTTTGCGAAAAATCGCCCGCCTGGGTCACGAGCATTCCAAAAATTATCAGCGTGTCGCCTTCGCAAAGAATGGCGTCCGCCACCGATTCGTAGGCAGGTGAAATCGTCACCCGCACCGAATCGGAGGTCACGCAGCCTTCGGCATTGGTCGCCACGAGATGATAGGTGATGGCTGAAAGTGGCGTCACCGTTGGGTTCGGACAAGTCGTGCAGCTCAGGTAATCGGCAGGCGACCAGGCAAATTCGGTGAAGCCGCTCACATTAAACTGGTGGCTGCCGCCTTCGCAAACTGCCACGTCCGCACCCAAATCCAGCACCGTCGCCGGGTCAATCGCCACGTTGACAGTGTCCGTTTGTTCGCCGCCGCAACTGTCCGTTGCCACCACCCAATACGTGCCGGGGTTGAAGGCGGTGTAGGTTTGTTCGATGCTGCCGTCTTGCCAGCGATAACTGGCGAAACCAGCGCCTGCGTCCAGCACGGTCACGCCGAACTGACACATCAATTTATCGGCTCCCAAATCCAGCACTGGCGGCGTGAAATTGAAGTTGAAGCTGCCCAGGTTATTGGTGAAATCGCACTCCTCTTCGTTGCCGAAGGTCGAAAGATTGAAAGGTCGAGGCGTCGTGCCGTCGTCGTTCAGCATCACATATATAGTAGTGTTCGGCTGTGCCGCAACGTGAAAAATGAAGGTCAGGCATTCGCCCATTTTCACTTTTTCGGACAACGCAAACGTGCCAGCGGCAGCAGCGGCGACGCTCGTCGGGTTGCCGAGGTAAAACGTGAGCGGCGTCCCGGCGGGCAATTCAAAAGCGGCATCGTTGCAAACGGTCACGCTCACGGCGAGGCTGTCCGCACCGGCACAAAGCGCCGTCGCCAACTGAAAAACGGCGTCCGGCTTGAAATCGCAACTGTCAATGCAGGGTGAAAAACAGACCGTCGTGGACTGCACGGAGGTCTCGCCGATGCCTGGGAAGTTGGTGAAGTTGCCCCAATCCTCGTTCAAATCAGTCAGGTTATGCTGCGCATTGTAAGCATTGGCGATGACGCTCGCCGTCATCGGCAGGTCGGTGAAAAGGTTGCAACTGTCCGTGCCGGAGGCTTCGCCGTCGGGGCTGATGCTGGTGAAATAGGCGTCTTCGGTAGCGCCGGTGCCGCTGTTTTTTGTCTTCCCGGTGAAATAGACCAAGCCGCCGTTCCAGGTCAAATCGAAGGCATCTTCCAGTTTCGTGGGGCTGCCGTAGGACTTCGACCAGAGCACTTGCCCCTGCTTGTCTGTCTTAAAAATGAACACGTCCTGGTTGCCGCCCGACTGGAAGTAGCCGAGGCAGAGGTAGCCGTCGGGCAGGTTGAGCAGGCGGGTGGACACCTCGGAAGTTGCGCCGGGAATGTCGTAGTCCATCGCCCAAAGCAGGTTGCCGTCGTTGTCGGTCTTGAACAAAAACAGCTTGACGGTGCTGGTGCTTGTGCTACTCAGGTCGCCATGACCCAGCACGACCAGCCCGTTGTCGGCTCGAATGTCGCTGGAATAAAGCCTGGCGTTCGTTGTGGAAGTGACCGCTCGGAGGTAAAGTTTTGACCAAAGTTGGTTGCCTGTCATGTCCAATTTGGTGACGCCGGGGCGCATTCGGGCAGTGCCGCCGCCGTCAAAATTGTACCTGCCGGTGGCGTAAATCGCATTGTTGTAAGGGATGGTTCGCTGAAAAGACTCGCAGGAACCGAGGTCGTAATTCCGCTGCCAGACGTTGGCGCCGGTGTTCCGGTTGAGTTCCAGGATGATGCCGTCGCAGCCGGTGACGGGGCTGTTGGGCGGCGTGACTTCGCCAGCGACCACGTAATTACCGCCGGGCGATTTTTCAAAAATGGAATAATACGCCTCGATAGCCGGGTCAATCAGGTCTAACTCGTTGACCCAGAGGAGGGTATTGGTGACCAAATTGTATTTGAAGGCAAAACACTCGACGTTGTTGTTGATGACTTTGGTCTGCCCGGAGCCGATGACCCGGTTTTCGCTGTCGAATTTCAAGTCCCAAATGAAGTCCGGTTCGAGCGGCGTGGCGTCGAAAGCCCGTGTCCAAAGGATGTCAGCGTTCGGGTCGAGACGGGTAATCATGGCGCTGTCGCCCTTGCCGCCGCCGATGAGCCAGCCGCCGCCAAGGCTGGCGGGAATTTCGAGGATGGCGTGCCCCAATTCGTCGTCCTGCAACGTGCCGTAGGTTTTCAAAAAAGTCGTGTCGCAGTCCACCGACGGCGGGTTGTCGCTGACAAAAACGGGCAGGCAAAATTCCTCCGAGCAAAAGCCGTCGCTTGCTCGCAGGCAGACTTCCTCGATGCCGACCGCCGGAAAGGAGGTGGAAAAATTGGCGGTATTCGCCACCGTCGTGCCATTGACCTTCCATTCGTAGGCGTTGGCGTTGGCGCTCGTGTTCGTGTAATTCACCGCCTGCCCTGGCATCGGGTAAAAATTATCCGTCGTGAACGCAGGCTGCACGGCGCATTTCACGGTGATGGTCTGGCAAAAACGGTCGCTGCAATTGGGGTCGGCGTTGCCCGTTTTCAGGCAAACTTCAAAAGTTCCGACCTGCGTGAACGTGTAGCTGGCGTTCGGCGTGAAGGCAAAATTGCCGCCGTCCAACTGCCAGGTGAACGAGGTGGAATTGGTGGAAGTGCTGGTGAAATTGAGCGTTTGCCCAACGTTGATATTCGTGGAAGTCGTTGAAAAAGAGGCATTTAACGCCGAGGTGCAAGGGTCGGAGCAACTCGCAGCATCCAGCAAACTGAACCGCACGTTTTCAATAAACCAGCCCATCCGCTCCCGCTGCCCCTCCGTGAAAACAGACCAGCAGTTAAAATCGCTGTAATCCATGTAATCCTGAAACAGGTCGTCCTCGTCAGACGCCAAGCCGCTGTTGATGTCGGTGTTGCAACTGTTCGCCGAGCCGTTGCAGGGAATCCAAGCGGTGCTTTGGTCGGGGGGCGTGTCGCAGACCCGGTCGCCTTCGGCGAGGCAATCATCGTTGGTGCAGCCGCTTTGAAAGGTGTGGTAAAGCCCCAGGTAATGCCCCATTTCATGCACCTGCACGCCGGACTTACCTTGCGTACTGCCAAAAAATTCGGCTTCCATCAGGATGCCGTCCTCCGGCATCCCGTGCGAGGAAGGAAAGTAGGCGTAGCCCGCCACGCCGCAGCCGTAGGCGTCGCTGCAAATTTCCCGGACGAGCCAGATGTTGATGTATTCCGTTGGCGACCAACGGTTTAAGTCTTTCACGGTGATGTCGTCCGTTTCCAGCGTCATGTCCGTGAGGGGCGTTTGGTTGCGGGTGATGCCGGTCGTGGCGTTGCCGAAGGGGTCACGTTTGGCGAGGCAAAACTGAATTTTGGTGTCAACGCCAGAGGAAGGGTCGTAGTAGCCGACGTTGGCATAGGCGTCGTTCAAATCCTGGATGCCTTGCAAAACCTGGGCGTCGGGGATGTTTTCAGCGCCGCCATCGTGGATGATGTGGACGACGACGGGGAGGACGTAGTCGGGCACGGCGGCACCCCCGCCCCCTGAAGGGGAGTTGGTTTTTGCCTTGCTTTTCTGTTTCAAAAAATCATAAATCCGCTTTTCCAATTGTGCCTGCGCCTGCTGCTGCTGAAATGGTTGGCGCAGCGTCCATTCGTGGGCGCAAAAGTGTTGCAGGCGGTCGTCCATCGTCCGGACTTGAGCGATAGTGGATTGAATGTGAAGGAGTTGCAGCAGCAATGCCGCAAAGGCGTAGGAAAAAGAGCGCATCATTTTGAATGGGAGTTGAATTAAACCTGTCTGTGGGATTGGAGGATACGTGAACAAAACTATTGAATCTTACGAACCGGGACGGGGGGAAGTTGGGAGCAAGCGAAAAGAATGCCGTGAGTGTCAGCAAGTGGGCAAAACTCATCTATCGCATCGAATCGAAGCCGCTTGGTTTTCATCTCCATTTTTCACTTCGCCAGAGATTGGAAGAAGATGAGATTCTGAAAACCCACCCGCACCTTTTGCTGCCGTCCCTTTTTTATCTTTCCGCCATTCTTCCCGGGAAAACTTGCAAACGCCACCAGAAGGGTTTTCAAAAAACAGCACTGCGACCAATCATGGATAGCCTCCGAAAGCAACTCAAATTGTTAGTGGACGACCTGCCGCAATTGTTCCGGCGGCTGGGGGAGACGATTTTGCCTACCTGCGGTAAGTCCAACGAAATCATACAGTTAGAGCGGCAATTCCTGGAATCGAAGAAAGAATGGCAGCTCGGCAGAATCACCCGTGAAACCGCCGACATCACTGCCAACCGGGTCGTGGACGCCATGCTCGATTTGATTGACCAAATCGAACCGCAAGATTTGAAAACGCCTGCCGCTGCCGTTCCCACCGGCGCCGCCGGACTGCATGATTACCACTGCCACACTTGCGACCGGATGCCGCAGTCCGAACTTTTCCACCAGCTTTTTGACCAAAAGAAGGAGAGCAAGACCCACTTTTTCTACCTGTACGGGCTGGATTTGCAGTCGCCAAAAGGCTTTTTCAAGCGCCTCGCCTTCGACCTGGAAGGCAAGCTGCAAGATTTTCTAAACCCCGATTTCGACGCCGGTTGCAAATCGCTGAAAGTGGAACTGCCCATCGAAGCCAGCACGAACGAGGCGGTTTACAAACAAAACATCCTGAAAAATCTCTTTGTCTCCCTCGACGTGCGGGTGAACGAGACCGAGCCATTGCTCGAAAAAAACATCGGCTGGCTTTGGCAAAAAAGCCCGGCTGTGCAAGGTCTGCGCAGCAATGATTTCGTCTGCGTGCTGCTGCGCATCAGCCAGTGGGACTGGGACAAAGTGGTGACGCCGAAGGTCATCAAATGGTTTATCGAGGAGTTTTGCAAAGGCGATTTGCCTGCCGAATGCCCGGTTTTCCTGTTCTTTTTCGCTGTGATTTTCGAGGAAGAAGGCTCCGACGCCGAGCGGGAGGTGGAGGAATTGGTGACGCAAAGTAGCCTGGTGAATGCCTTGCCGGAATTGGGCATGGTGTTGAAAAACGACGTTGCCCGGTGGTTCAGCAAGTATGAACTTATCGCCGCTTCATCTCGTGAACGACAGGAATTGCGGGTCAAGCATTTTGGCGAAGCCGCCGAGCATTACATGGAAGACGTGGAAATCAAGCTGAAAAAGCTGATTGACGAGCATAACCGAAGATTTTTTTAGCCAATGGAGGCTGACTCAACACACGCTTTTTTTCAAAAGCGTGTGTTGAGTCAGCCTCTGCCGAGTTTTAAAACATGACAATTCGCCTCCAACCTCGCATCGCCCAGCCCTTCCGGGCGCAGGATTATATCCTTCACGAAGCCCTCCAAAACGCCGTCGAAGTCGCCATCGCCCTCGGTCAACCCCTGCTGCTGACCGGCGAGCCGGGCACCGGCAAAACCAAACTCGCACAGCGGGTGGCACTCGACCTGTCGAAAGCCAATGGCTCTGATTTTTTAAATAAACCATTGGTTTTCAACACGAAAACCACCTCCGCCGCACGGGATTTGTTCTACACCTACGATGCGCTTTCGCATTTCCAGGCGTCGAACATCAAGCAGCAAGAGGGTACAAAATCGCTCCGCACCGCCGATTTCATCGAGCTGCAAGCCCTCGGCAAAGCCATCGCCCTGACCAATCCGGCAGCGGTGGATGCCTCGAAATTTTGCACCCCGCTGCCTGCCACACCACAAAGCTCCGTCGTGCTCGTGGACGAGATTGACAAAGCGCCGAGGGATTTTACCAACGACATTTTGGATGAAATCGAAAACTACCGCTTCGCTATCAAGGAGCAGGACGGCTACTTAGTGGAAAAATCGCCCGACCGCCAAATACTGGTGCTGATGACGAGCAATTCGGAAAAGAACCTGCCCGACCCGTTCCTGCGGCGGTGCGTGTTTTACCATATCCCCTTCCCTTCGCCGGAATTGCTGCGAGAAATCGTGAAAACGCAGTTGGGCGAAAGCACAACTTTCACTGGAAAATGGCTGGATGAATTGATTGAAAAATTCCAGACGGTGCGCCGCCGGGCAGTGCGCAAGCCGCCTGCGACAGCGGAGTTGATTGCGTGGCTACGCATTTTGGAACTGCAAAAATTCATGGAGCAAAGCGAGCAGCGGCAGCGGCAGCAGATGCTGGATAACCTGGCGATTTTGGTGAAGACGAAGGAGGATTTGGAGGCGGTGAGAGGGGTGTTTTTGTAGCCCAACCGTGTCGCCAAACTCCAGTTTGGCG
>CAZHLB010000011.1:5137-11905 GCA_964533005.1 uncultured Saprospiraceae bacterium | reverse complement strand
TTGTGGTGTTTTGCCCCCCATATTTTTTTTTTTTTGGCGACACGGTAAATCAATCAGCAATCATCAATCAACAATCAAATATCTCCTTCCCACTCGATTCCTTCCTCCAACGGCTGGAACTCGCAGGCTTTTACGTCAGCCCCGCCATGCGCCTGCGCCTGCTGAGGGTGCTCGACAGCGCCAGTTCGACTTTCCTCGGACAGCCGGAAAAATTGAAGTTCCTGCTTTGTCCCGTCGTGGCGCAGGGCAAGGCGGAGCAGGAGCGGTTTTATGAGTTGTTCGACAAATATTGGGAGCAGATAAATGAGCCGTGGGATTTTGGGCAGTATTTAAAAGGTATTCCGAGATGGATGTTATTGCCCGATTGGGTGTGGTGGATATTGCCGGTATTTTCATTGTCAGCATTATTGACCATATTTTGGTTTAATGGAGGCGCTCAATTATTTGAAGAAAAAGGAATGACTTGGGATGCCGAGTTTTCACATGATTCGCTGGTAGTTTTAGGCAGCAATATCTTATTTCAAAATCTCTCTCAACCTTTCGACTCAACTTATATGAGGTTGAAATGGGAGGTTTATGATGAAAACAATGAAGTTGAATTTATAGACAGCACCTTGTTTGACTTGAATTATTTAGTGCAAAAAGCAGGCGGTAATCCTCAAAAGAAAATAAGTCTGACCCTATTCAACAAAGACATGGGGACGGTGCTTTCCTCGGATACTTCCGAATTTAAAATCATCTGCAAAAGCCCGCCTATTATTTATGAAATCATTGCGCCTCAGAGGGATAGCTGGCGAAAAAAGATAAAATTTACAGCAAAAGTATCCGACCCCGCAGGGATGGAATATTTATGGGATTTTGGAGATAGCTCGTTTGCGGAAGGCTTATCGGTCGAACATCAATTCAATAAAGACGGGAATTTTCAAGTCAAATTAACCGGGACGAGAACGGGCGTAGAAGGTTATTGCCAAACTTCAATATCCAAGTCTATTTCCATTGGCATGGACAGAGCCTATTTAAAAGCCAAAATGCTTTGGAAAGACAGCGTCAAACCGACCGTTCAATTTTCCTGGGGCACGTGGATTTTGTTAGCCCTGCTTGGCTTGGCGATGATTTTTTTCTGGGTGCGCTGGGCTGCTCGCAAAACCCCGCCGCCCCCTGAAACCTTGAAACCTGAAACCCTGAACCCTGAAAACCTCCTGACGGAAGCGCCCGACAAAGCGCCCTACTTCATTCCGTTCCGCTCGCAAGAGCCGTTCGTGCGGGTTGGCCGGGAACTGTTTCGCCTCGGCGACGTGCTGCGAATGCGGCAAGAAGGGCTTCGCCGGGAACTCGACGTGCCCGGCAGCGTGGCGGCAACGGTGGCGGAAGGTGGTTTCCCAAACTTGAAAACCGCCCTGTCAACCGTACCGACGGAGTATCTTTTTTTGGTGGACGAACAGGCGGCGGGCAGCCACCAGGCAGAAGTTTTCAAGTTCCTGGTCAATCTTTTCAAGCAGCGGGAAGTGCTGTGCGAGGTGTTTTTTTACAAAACGGAAATGCACCGCTTCTGGAACGACCAGCACCCGGACGGAATCTCGGCGGAGCAGTTGCAGCGGCAGTTTGGCTTTCACCGGCTGATAGTTTTGGGCGATGGGCATGGTTTGCTTGACCCTGGCGCAGGGTTGCGAAATGCGCCTGGCGCAGGCAATGCACCTCAGTTTTTGAAGCCCACAGCCGTTGATTTTTTGAAACATTGGAAGCGCCGCCTGTTGCTGACGCTCGTTCCGCTTGCCTCCTGGACGTTTCGGGAAGGTGCGCTGCACGACCTGTTTGCCATTTTCCCGGCAGGCACGAGTGGCTTGGTCGAAGCCACCAAATTCCTCGAGCGCACCCTCGACGAGGAAGACCGACCCACCTTCGCCAACTGGTGCGAGCGGCTCGTTTCCGATGAAGTTTCCACCGAAAACGGCAGCGAACCGGACATAAATTACCGCACCTGGCGCACCGCCGCCGACCACCGGGATTACCTGGAAAACAGATCTGTCAGCACTCAAAGTGCTGACAGGTCTTCGCCAACCTCATCCCTCATCCCTCATTCCTCATCCCTTTATCGTTGGCTCTGCGCCCTCGCCGTCTATCCGAAGCCAGAATGGAGTCTGACCATTGCCATCGGCAGGGCGCTCGGCATGGAAACGAATTACGACAACTTGCTCATTCTCAGCCGAATCCCCTGGCTGCAAACGGGCGACCTGACCCAGCGCCTGCGCAAAGAATTGCTCTCCGACCTCGACTTGGAAGCCGAAAAATTGGCGAGAGAAACCGTCAAACAGGAACTCGAAGCCGTGCAGCCGCTCATCGCAGGCAGCCATGCCGGATTGCAACATCAGTCGCAACTCGCCATTCAAAACTTCGCCCTCGACCCCACCGACCCGGCTGCGCAGGAAGCCATCCGCCAATTGCTTGAACAGAACTTGCTGACTCCGAGGGAAATCAATGATTTGAACCAAGCCGTCAGCCGCATCGAGCCTATCCAACCGCAAAGTCAAATTGCTATTCAACCAGCCAGCCAGCCAACCATCCAGCAATTTTTGGCGGAAAACGAACCGAAGCCGGAGCCGCCGAAGAAGCCATTTTTCACCAAAGATTTCTACCGGGCAGCAGCGGCGACGCTGGCTTTCCTGCTGATTTTCATTTTCGCCTGGACGCTCGGCGGCACGGATAGGCTGTATCGTTGGGTGTTTGGCGAGGAGCCTTCGGCTTCGGTTGCCAATGCGGAACGCCCGATGCGGGATTGGTTTTTTGTGAAGGAGCGAATTTTTGCGGATAGCGCCGTGCTGTATAATAATATGGGTGTGGATGCTTACCGGGAAGTTTTCGAGGGGGGCGAGCCGACCGAACGCAAGGCAGTGATTTTTGACTCGGCAGCGCAGCAGCACATCTTTTCCAACTTCCGCCGGGCAATCGAGGCGGGCAAAAACAAGGATTATCCGCTGGCGGAAAGCAACATGAGCAAAGTGGATTTCAATGCCGGGGTGGACAAGTACAATTTGTACTTGCAAGAAAGTCGGGACACAAACTTCCTGCACCAAGCGAGCGCCAATTTTTTGAATGCCTCACTGATGTACTTCGACAGCACGGAACTCGATGGCATGCATGGCTTTGGCTTGGCGCAGTTTTACCTCAATCAGCGAGATTCAGCATTGAATGCTCATCAGTTTTTGCTGGAAAGCACCGGCGGGCAATACTTCGACACACTCTCCATGTTCCCCCATTTGGAAAGCCTTCTTTTCCCTGAAAAATACGAAGGCAGGCGCACCATTTCCGTCCGTGTCCTCGACGCAAAAACTGCAAAGCCGGTGACAGGTGTCCTCGTCACGGCGGCGAATTTTCAAGGCTCGACCGGCCGGGACGGCAGCTTTTCGGTGGAATTGCGGGAGGGCGAGCGGCGGGAATTCAGCTTCAGCCGCAAGGGCTACCGCTCGCTGCGGCAGACGCTTTCGGCGGAGGATGGGGCGGTGACGCTGAGCCTGCAACCCTTGCCAGAAAAAGCGGTAACCCAGCCCGGTACGCCTCAAAAGTTCAGCTTCGAGGGCGTGGTTACTGACGCAAAAACCGGGCGACCGATTCCCGAAGTCATGATTGCCGTCACCGACGCCGAGCGAGATGGAGACTATGGATCGAAGTTCACGGACGGGCGGGGGCGTTTTACTTTCGAGCTTGACAACCTACCGGAAAAGCCTTTCCAGGTGAACCTTGCTTTTTTCAAAGATGGCTATGCCGAGATGTCTCGCCGGGTGTCGGTGGAGAGGAAGACAGTGAAAATGGAATTTGAACTCCAGCCTGCCATTCCAATCGAGCAAAAGCCGCTCGATAGCGATGGCGACGGGGTAGCGGATGCGCAAGACGAGTGCCCGAAGGAACCGGGAACACCCGAAAACAAAGGCTGCCCGCCAGCTCCTGTTCAGCAAGCGCCGCCGTCGGAGTTTCAAGAGCCGGAGATGGTACTTGTGGAAGGTGGCAGGTTCCAGATGGGCTGCGATGAAAAGCGGGACGGCAATTGCCAGGACGATGAAAAGCCGTCGCATGAGGTAACGATGAGGGACTTTTTCATGGGGAAATACGAGGTAACCAATGAGCAGTTTGCCGCTTTTTTAAATAGTTACGGCAGCACAACCATTAAAGAAGGTATCAACAAAGGCGAAAAAATCCTGTATGGAAGCTACATGGGAATCAAATTTCCAGACCCAAAAAGCGATGGTTTGTTTCGACCACAAGCAGGTTATGAAAATCATCCGGTGGTAGCTGTCACTTGGTTCGGCGCCGTCGAATTTTGCGCCTGGCTCAACCAATACAATGGACAAGGCTACCGGCTGCCGACCGAGGCAGAATGGGAGTTTGCTGCACGAGGCGGTAACCGTTCGCAGGGCTTTCGTTACAGCGGCAGCAGTAGTTTGAATGAAGTAGCCTGGTACACAGAGAATTCAAGAAACGAAACCCAACCTATCGGACAAAAAGCAAGAAATGAGTTGGGAGTTTTTGACCTGAGCGGTAATGTCCAGGAGTGGTGCCAGGACGTGTGGCATGAGAATTATGAACGCGCTCCGGCGGATGGGTCGCCTTGGGTAAACGGCGGTGACCAGGGTCGCCGGGTGGTACGGGGCGGTTCCTGGGCTTCCAATGCAAGCGTTACTCAGCTTACGAAGCGTTTCAGGATGCGTACCTCGGAGCGCAGTTTTCAAACAGGTTTTCGAGTGGCTCAGGATGCAGCACGTGCGAGTAAAAACTGATGCCTGGTGGCCGCCGGTCTTCCACTTTCGCTGCCGTCGGTTTGCAACCGGCGCTTGCACACCTTTCCACCATTGAACAAACACCGCTTGCAAACCAGCGGCAGCGAAAGAAGTCACATCTCCCTTTCTGCCAGCCTGATTTTACCCATCTTTCCCCGGCTTCGGAAAAAAGTTAGTTTTGCCTAAAAATCATCACTGTATGACTACTTCATTGGAAATCAAGGAAAAACGCTATTCGGTGGAAGAGTGGCTGGCGTTGGAAAGGCGTTCCGACATTCGCCATGAATACGTCTATGGAAAACTCATCCCGATGGCCGGAGAAGCAAAACGAGCCAACAAAATCGCCAAAAACCTCGTCAAGTTGATGGATGACCCGCTTTACGAACGAGGCTTCGACACTTTTACGCACGATGTGAAAGCGGAGGTGGTGCCCGATGGAATTTATCGCTACCCTGATTTCGTGGTTGCTCCGCTCGTGGACGACGAAGATGATTATATCGTGAAACACGCCGTGCTCATGGCGGAAGTAGCCTCCGAAGAAAGCAACAACCGAGACCGGGTGAAAAAACGCAAGGAATACCACAACATTCCCACCCTCTGGTATTACCTTATCATTTCACAAGATGAGATGCTCATTGAGTTTCACACCCGTGACCAAAGCCAACATTGGCAAACGCAATATTTTACCGAGCCAACCGACGTGATTGAATTGGAGCGGTTTGGCATAAAGCTCACCTTGTCAGACATTTATGACCGGATAAGGCTTGAGCAATAAAAAAGGAGGCGGTGATTTTCACCTCCTCTTTTTTCAATCCTCCCGCTCCTTGCCTGCGAAAATTCATTCATCCATCCATGCCCATCACCACTCCCACCATCCTCCTCAACTGGCAAAAAGCACAGGCAAACATTGTCCGTATGGCTGACCGTGCCCAGCGCCACCACTTGCATTTCCGACCACATTTTAAAACACACATGAGCCAGGCAGTGGGCAGGCATTTTCGCTCGCTCGGCGTGGATGCCATCACCGTTTCCTCGCTGACGATGGCGGAATATTTCGCCGCCGACGGCTGGTCGGACATCACCGTTGCCTTCCCGGTGAATGTTCGGGAAATCGAAACCATCCACCGCCTGGCGGAAAAAATCAACCTGAACCTGCTCGCCGTGAACCCGGAACCGCTGGCTTTTTTGCGAAAAAACCTGCGCTGCCCGGTGGGCATTTTCATCAAAATTGACGCAGGCGCAGGGCGCACCGGTTTGCTGCCGGAAGACGAGGCTGGCATCGAAGCGGCGCTGGCTGAAATTGAAGCCTCGCCGATGTTGGAATTCAAAGGTTTTCTCACCCATGCCGGGCACAGCTACCGGGCGAGGTCGAAGGCGGAAATTTTGGCGGTGCATGAAAAAACGACTGCCCTGCTCCGCCAACTCAAAGAAAAATATCGCTCCCGCTACCCTGATTTGCTTGTTTCGCCCGGCGACACGCCTTGTTGTTCGGTGGCGGAAGATTGGGCGGGCATGGACGAAATACGACCGGGCAATTTTGTCTTTTACGATGTGATGCAGGTGCGAATCGGGGCTTGCGAAATGTCGGACATCGCTGTCGCTCTCGCCTGCCCGGTAGTGGCGAAACACGCTGACAGGCAGGAAGTTATCATCTACGGAGGAGCGGTTCACTTGTCAAAAGAAGCCTTGGATTGGCAGGGAAAAATCATTTTCGGGCTGCCCGTTTTGCTGGATAAAAAAGGCTGGGCGATGCCGGAGGAAGATTGCTACGTGCGCTCGATTTCGCAGGAGCATGGCGTGGTTCATTGCTCGCCTTCGTTTTATGAAAAAGTGGAAGTGGGCGGTTTGCTTGGCATCTTGCCAGTGCATTCTTGCTTGACGGTGGATTTGGCGAGGGAATATTTGACGACGGATGGGGAGGTTTGGAAAAAGATGTGATTCGTGAAAATTAATACAATATTTAAAAATTCGGTGGTGGTTGGACACCCAAATTACGGGA